>JAYUOV010000230.1:0-10293 GCA_043760535.1 Chitinophagaceae bacterium | reverse complement strand
TAATTTTTGGTTTTTAGAGATGCCCTTTACCTCCATAACATGTTCCTGCACCATTTTCTTAAACTGGCTAAAGTCTTGGTTAGTAAAAAATGACTGGTGAAACATGGTAAAAGATTGGTTGCCCTGATACAGCAGTACCGATTGCTTACTGATAATTGCCTTGTGAAACGCAATCCATTGGTGGGTTAGTGTGCTGTTGGCAAGTTTTGTAATGAGTTCTGCTTCGTTCACTTCCATATAAAAGGCTGCATTTTGCCCCATGGCTTTTAGTAAAAACTTACCAGTATGATCACGTTTTCTTTTTAGGTAAAAATACATACCCACGGCCATGGCGAGGTACAGTATGCCTAGCCAGCCACTACTGCCAAAATGTGGTTTGGTAAGTTCATTAATAATAAAATAGCAACCCACAAAAACCAATGCACCCAGCACATAAAACAGGCTATAACGTTGTTTGGCCGGTGCATTGGCATAATGCATTTTCATCGATTGGTTAATGATGTCTTCTGTAAGTTGAATGTTTATTTCCATAAACTTTGGTTGGTTATTGGTCAGTTCTTTAAACCGTAAGGTCTTTTTTAAACTTACTATTATGCTAAATTCCAAAAAGATATTATAGATTTTTGGATGCGTTTAATCCTTTGCATATCTTCTTCGTTATGCCCGGCCCTTCGTAAATAAAACCTGTCCATACCTGTACTAAACAAGCTCCGGCATCCAGTTTTTCTTGGGCATCGGCAGCGGTAAAAATGCCCCCACTAGCTATTACAGGAACTTGTCTTTTTGTTTTACTACAGATATACCGCACCACTTCTGTAGCCCTTGCTGTTAAAGGCTTTCCGCTTACGCCACCCATGCCTATTGCAGTAATTTCTGTGGCAGATGTTTGCAAATTTTCGCGGCTGATGGTGGTGTTGCAAGCCACCAAGCCATCCAGTTGTATTTCCAGGGCTAGGTCTATTACATCGTCTATTTGTTCTATGGTAAGGTCGGGGGCTATTTTTAAAAGCAATGGTTTAGGTGCAGGCCGCTGCTTATTAAGTATTTGTAAATGCCCCAGTATTTTCCGCAGCGATTCTTTTTCCTGCAGTTCCCTTAGGCCGGGAGTATTGGGGCTGCTCACATTCACCACAAAATAATCTACATAGTTAAAAAGCCCGTTGAAGCATTTTTCATAATCCATCCATGCGTCTTCGTTGGGGGTTATTTTGTTTTTGCCAATATTACCGCCGATAATAAGTTGGCAGTGTGCCTTCGACTGTTCACCGATGGTGGCTGCTTGTCTGGCGTCTTTTCCTTTCACAGAGTTGTCGATGGATGACGGCATAGGGGCTACGGTTAACGGTTGACGGTTGACGGCAGACCATGCTTTTAACCTTTCCACCACCACTTCTAACCCATCGTTATTAAAACCCATCCTGTTTATTAAGGCTTTGTCTTTTGGTAAACGAAAAAGTCGTGGTTTATCATTTCCTGCCTGTGGCAAAGGTGTTACGGTTCCTATTTCTACAGCACCAAAGCCTAGGGCTTCCAGCTCTCTTAAATACCTCGCATTTTTATCGAAACCAGCGGCAAGGCCTACCGGGTTTTTAAAAGTTAAGCCAAATTGATTGGTTGTAAGGTTTTGGCCTTTGGCCGAAAAAATATGGGTGATAATATTTTTTACAAAACCCAAACTGCACAAGGCTTTTAGGGCATTCATAGAGAAGTAATGCACTTTTTCGGGGTCGAATAAAAACAAGAAGGAACGCAGTAATTGGTACATGATGGCGGTGAAGATAATGTTCTGTGCCTTATTAGCTTTTTTGGTATCGGGCAGAGCTCTTTTTCAACGGACTGAGGTCTGTTGTTACAAAATGCCTCATTCCTACAGAACTTTAGGTAAAGCCGTAAGCTCGAAGCATATTGTAAGGGTGGACTTCAGTCCACCCTTACAATGAGGGACAACTCAAACTAGTTGGGCTCTAAACTAATACAAGCTATTTTGCTGATGCATCAATTTTAATTTTATTATTTTGAGTCCTCAAGCTGCATTCATTTTGTTAATCTGGTAAAAAGTTAGCTTCAGCAAGGAGGCCTCGATTTACAACTGCATTATTCAATTTTTTCGATGGGCTTATCCGCTTTGGCATACCCAAAACGGGATAGTAACGATGGCTTAAAATACGCATCTACGCCAAGGCAGGCAACACTTTCCACACTTTCAATATTTAGAAATCCATCGCAGTGGATGGCTTCAGCAGGTACAAAAACATCTGTAACTGCACCTATTACCAAAAAGGTTTTGTTATGTTTTATAGGAACAATTTCTACCAGCTGTAAGGCATACTGCACCTGGCTTTCGGCCACAAATGGCGGCAAAATATCAGCCTTAAATTCGGCCGTTAAACCTGTGGCTTCAAACTCATTTACCGTAACATCGTATTTAGCACTAGTTTGATGTGCCTGTGCTATAAATTGCGGATGAATGTGGTTGATGGTGTAGCGGCCTGTTGCTTCTATATTGGCTAATGTATGCGGCGCCGCTGTAATAGGCCGATTAATATACCCCACCAATGCAGGATCGGAACCGATGTGTACTATGCTGCTAAAAACGGCGAGGTTGGGTTGGTTGTTTTTATTGATTGTACCAATTAGACTTACAGATTTAAAACCTGTAAGACAGTTGATAAAATTAGCCCGGTAAAAACGTTCCCACTCCTGAATTTGTGCGATGGTGTAATGCATATAAAAACAACAAACATACAGGCAAACAGTTTTATCGGGGTTAAACATTAATTTCATGTTTGTAAAAACAGCAGTAAAAGCTATGTCAGCCATTAATAAAAAACATCATATAATTCGCCGCTTTTTTATATGGTTACTTACCAAGCCTATTACTGCCATAGCTAACAAAGTATCATCGGCGCCCAAAAGGGATAAGGTAATGGAATCTCTAACTAAAATCTATGAACGTTCTACTGATCAGGGGGGCAAAAAAAGCGGCAATATGTTCAGCTTCGATCCGGTAAAACAATCCGTAATTGTTTTCTCTGATCAGCATAAAGGTGGCCGAAACGGAGCCGATGATTTTGCCATTTGCGAAGCCACATATATGGATGCTTTAGATTATTATAACAGCAACGAATTTTATTACGTAAACCTTGGCGATAGCGAAGAGTTGTGGGAAAATAGCATTGCCACGGTAATGCAACAAAACAAAGCATGTTTTGCTAAAGAAAAGCTTTTTGTGGAGCGGAATTCTTACTGTAAAATTATTGGCAACCACGATTTGTACTGGAGCAACGACCCTTTTGCACAGGTGCAGATAAAAAAAATGTATGGCCAGGAAATAAAAATCTTTGAAGGCATTTCGCTACGGGTACAGCTGGCCGCCAAGCACTTCGATATCTTTTGTACCCACGGCCACCAGGGAGATGCACAAAGCGATGGCAACTGGTTTAGCAAATGGTTTGTAAGCTGGATATGGGGGCCGCTACAATCTTTTCTGGAGATTAATACCAACAGCCCATCCTTTAACGACGATTTGAAAACGCACCATAACCACATAATGTATGAGTGGGCATCGCAGCAAAAAAATGTGGTGTTAATAACCGGACACACCCATCAGCCGGTCTTTAATTCGCTTACGCATTTAGAGCGCCTTTACCTACATCTGGAAGATGCACTAGAGAAAAAAGATGCGGCAGCTGTTGCAAAAATTAAAACAGAAATTCCGAGGCGGAAGAGGGAATACGATTTCGTAAACCACTCTTTTCGTAATATGAATCCCAGTTATTTTAACACCGGTTGCTGCTGTTTTCAGGATGGTACTATTACTGGTATAGAAATAGCAGAAGATACCATCAGACTTATAAAATGGAAGATGCAAAACGGTATAGCTATACGTACATTGCTAGAAGAAACCTCGCTTACCCAATTGGTGAATGGTATTGGGTAACACCCTTTTTACCCAAGCTGCGGAAACGCCATGCCACTAATTTTACGGTACATATCCACGGCATATAAATCCGTCATGCCGGCTATATAATCCACTATCGACTGTATGTCGTAATACAGCCTGTTTTTTTCGCAGGTAATAATAAATTGTTTAGAAATTAATTGTAGCAGCTTTTTAGATTTATCAGCTTTTGGGTGAATAACTGCATCAAAAAATGCAGCTAATAAACTACCGATTACATTATATCCTGCTATTTCTATTTCCACCACAGCCCGTTGGTTATAAATGTGGTCGTAAGAGTATTGGTCTATCTTTTTTATCAGGTCTGTTTCTTCTTTGGGTAAATAATCAATCAATGATTTTTGCAACGAACCATCTAGTAATGCTGCTTCGTTTTCCATAAAAACATCAGTTGTTTTTCGTATCAGTAAGCCTATTAGCATGGCTCTCAGGTACTGTACTTTTTGGTTGTCGTCGTTTATTTCGTTCAAGGTTTTTTCTACATTCTCTCTTCCCGTGTAGCCTTCTTCTTTATCAAAAAAAGCGAGGAATAAATTGGCCAGGGTATTTATAGAAATAATGTTGAGCCGGTGTGCATCTTCAAAGTCGATGATGCGGTAGCAGATATCATCAGCCGCCTCTACCAAATACACAAACGGATGGCGGGCATACACGTTTTGTGCCTCGCTAATTTTGGGAATACCCAATGCCGCGGCAATGGTGGAATATGTATTTATTTCACTATCAAAAAAGCCCGATTTTTTGGTAACGAGTTGTTGCTTGTTAAAGCCACTTAGCGAATCGCTAGGATATTTTACAATGGCAGCCAGGGTGGCATACGTAAGCTTAAAGCCGCCAGCCGCCTGTTCGTTAAAGCTGTGGGTTAAGGTTCTAAAGGCATTGGCATTGCCTTCAAAGCATAAAAAATCTTTTTGCTGATTGGGCGTTAATTGTGTTTCAAAAAGCTGTTTGGCTTCGCCGGTAAGTTCGCTAAAAAATGTGCGGATGGCATCCTCTCCGCTATGGCCAAAAGGTGGATTGCCAATATCGTGTGCTAGGCAACCGGCGGCTATAACACTGGGCAATTCATATTTGTAAAAATCTTTAAACCCTTCGCCTTTGTCGGCATATTTATCGGCCAGCTGATCACCCACGGCTTTACCAAGGCTGCGGCCTACAGATGCTACTTCTAGGCTATGTGTAAGCCGGTTGTGTACAAGCACCGGCCCCGGTAAAGGAAAAACCTGCGTTTTGTTTTGAAGCCTTCTAAATGCAGAAGAAAAAATAATACGATCGTAATCCCGAACAAAAGAAGTTCGCAAAGCATCTGTAGATGTGCTTCCTTTATTTTCGGACCCTATCCTTGTCGTGCTGTACAGTTGTTCCCAATTCATGCCTGCAAGATAAAGGTTAGGGGTTTAGGGTTCTGGCTTCTGGGTTCAAATTCTCAAGTTCGGAGGTTCGGAGGTTCTTAAGTTTACATGTTCAGAACTATTACTTTTTCTCAACTTCTGTTTAGAATAAAATTTTGCCTTTAGTCTCAAAGAACTTGTAAACTTGTGAACAATGGAACCAATGAACCAATCAACCAATGAACCAGTCAACTAATGAACCAATTATTGATTCCTGTTCATCAAATCAAACAGAATCTTTTTATCCGTTTCGCTTATCAGTTTGGTTGTATCTTTTTGCGAAAAATGGATTTTGTATGATTGAATGGCATACTCCGGCCGCTTAATATCATAGCCAATTATTCGCAGTGCCTGCATGGCATTAAAGTCGGAAGGCAGTTTTACATTGGTGGTATCGTACCAGTTGCCAAAGCCTTGTTGTGCTAATTTTTGCCATGGAAAAAGGCGGCTTGGATCATTTTTACGGCCGGGGGCAATATCGGCATGGCCTATAAAATTCGCTACCGGAATGGTGTGTTCTTTTTTAAGCCGCCCCAGCAAACTTAAAAGGCTATTAATCTGCTGTTCGCTAAATGGTTCAAAGCCGTTGTTATCTATTTCTATGCCGATGGACGAAGAGTTGATGTCGGTATTGTTACCCCACTTGCTATTGCCACCATGCCAGGCACGTAGCCAGTCGTTCAGCATGTGGTGTACTGTTCCGTTTCGGCATATTATATAGTGTGCACTTACCTGTGTTTTCACCATGGTAAAGGTTTTTAGCGTTTGTTCGCAACTGTTTTGTGCCGTATGGTGGATGATTACAAAGTTGGGTTTCCGCATATTAAAATTGGTTGTACCTACCCAATTATCCGGGGCTGTAATGGTATCGTTTGCTATTTCGGAGGGCTGTAATCTTATTGTTTTTGCCAAAGTTTTGGTTTGCTTTTTATACGATTTATTGGCTGCTTTGTATGGATTTTTAATAGCAGCACAGCCTAAAAGAAAAATGAGAATTACAAAAATAGCAGTTGACTTCATAAGGTTATCATTTCTAACTGGCAAGATAGCCGATTGTAGATTCTAGAAAAACTGCTGCTATGTAACTGAATAACGCCTTTTCTAAAACAATAGTTACTGAAGGTTACTAAATGTAGTCTGTACATCATCATCCAATGCCTATGTAATAATATGGCCTTAATACCAATGGCAAATCCAGTTGCAATCATCGCCTATCTTTACAGCTTATATGGCCGAAAAAGTTAAAAAAAAGGTTTTTGATTTTACCATGCTGAAACGGGTGTACCAGTTTGTAAGGCCGTATCGCAGACAATATTATTGGTCGCTCATTTTGTCGCTGTTGCTGGCAGTTCTTTCTCCTTTGCGGGGGTTGTTTATACAATATACCGTAGATAAAGGCATCAAAGGAAATGCCAACAATATTCCGCTATGGCTCAATAGTTGGTTCGATAAAATTTCGGGCAACGATGTGGTGCAGTTTATCATCATCATTAGTGCATTGCAAATAGTGCTGCTGCTGCTGGAAACCACTATCCGCTTTATGTTTTCGTTTACCACAGCATGGCTGGGGCAGCATGTAATAAAAGATTTGCGGGTGGCCGTTTACAAAAAAGTACTGGGCCTCAACCTCAAGCAATTTGATACCACCCCCATTGGTACACTCACCACAAGAACCATTAACGATATTGAAAGCATTAACGATATTTTTAGCGATGGATTGATACCGATTGTGGCAGATTTATTAACCATATTATTTACCCTTGGCACCATGTTTTGGATCGACTGGCAGTTGACACTTATCTGTCTCATTCCTTTCCCTATAATGATTGTGGCCACTTATTATTTTAAAGAAAGTGTCAATAAATCTTTTATAAAAGTTCGCAATGCGGTGAGCAACCTGAATGCTTTTGTGCAGGAGCACCTTACCGGTATGCAAGTAGTGCAGGCATTTGCAGCAGAAGAAAGGGAACTGGGTAAATTTACCGCTATTAATAAGGAACACCGCAATGCCAATATTAAAGCCATATTTGCTTACTCGGTATTTTTTCCTGTAGTAGAAGTGGTGCTAGCTGTAAGTATTGGGCTGCTGGTTTGGTGGGTGGCATTTAAGCAAATAGATGCCGGTAAGCTCATTGCTTTTATCCTTTTCCTCAACCAAATTTTTAGGCCGCTTCGGGTAATAGCCGATAAATTTAATGTAATACAAATGGGTATGGTGAGTAGCGAAAGGGTATTTAAAGTATTGGATAATGAAGACGTAACTACCGACGAAGGCACTATTGATAAACCAATGAATGGAAAACTAGCATTTAAAAATGTATGGTTTGCTTACAACGAACCCAATTATGTGCTAAGCGATGTTAGTTTTAATATAAAACCCGGCGAAACCCTTGCCATTGTTGGGCATACGGGTAGTGGTAAAACTACCATTATATCTTTACTTAACAGGCTATACCATATACAGAAAGGCCAAATATTAATAGATGGCACCAGCATAGAGGATTACACCATAGCTGCCCTCCGCCGCCAGATTGGTGTGGTGCTGCAAGATGTGTTTCTGTTTAGTGGCAGCATTTTGGATAACGTTACCCTTCGCAACCCCGATATTAATAAGGAGCAGGTAATAGAAGCCGCCAAACTAATAGGCGTACACGATTTTATTATGCAACTACCGGGCGGTTACGATTATAATGTAATGGAACGTGGAGCTACATTAAGCGTTGGTCAGCGGCAATTGCTCAGCTTTATCCGCTGCCTGTTGTACAATCCTTCCATCCTTATTTTAGACGAAGCCACAAGCAGCATTGATACCGAGAGTGAACAGCTAATACAAAAGGCTATTGATAAACTAATAGCTGGCCGCACCGCTATTATTATAGCCCACCGCCTCAGCACCATCCGCAAAGCCGATACCATTTTAGTGTTAGATAAAGGCGAAGTAAAAGAAACCGGCAACCACAACGAACTGCTTGCCCATGGCGGGTTTTACGCAAAATTGTATGAAATGCAGTATGAGAAAAAGGGGAAGAAAGTGGTTGGCTAATTTTAAAAAAACCACTTTGTAAGTTTGTTTCCTAACCCATAGCCAAAGCCTTGGGAACCATCCACGTTATTATTCTACCATCCAAATGATTCCATTAATTTATTAAGACTTCACCACACTATCCTTAATGCCCAATTCATTAGTTGCTAAAATTTCACAATTAAATTTACCTACATTTCTCAATATTTTTTGCTTCAGCCACTGGTAATCGTATTCGTTTAAATAAAGTATCTTTTGTAAATAATTTATACTTGTGTTTACCAACGGTATAAAATGGGTTTAATAAACAGCCCGTTCGTTTTTTGTAAGTTACAATTGCATTTGTAAAATGCTGTAATAAATCCATTTAGTATTTTTATTATTAGCATAAAGTACAGTATAAACTATCAATAAAAAAGCCGTCCAAAAAAATTGGACGGCCAAAATTATATCAGGGTATTGCTTACCCCAATTTCGCTTTCAAACCTTCATCTATCGCATCCAGGAATTCTTCGGTGTACAGATAATGTTCGCCATGGCTTACTTTATTGCCATGGATGCAAACGGCTAGGTCTTTAGTCATGCGGCCGCTTTCTACCACTTCTATACAAACAGTTTCTACTGCTTCGCAAAAATCGATCAGCGGTTGGTTGCCATCCAATTTACCACGGAAGGCAAGGCCACGGGTCCAGGCAAAAATGGAAGCAATCGGGTTGGTACTTGTAGGTTTACCCGCCTGATGATCCCGGAAGTGGCGGGTTACCGTGCCGTGTGCAGCTTCAGATTCCAAAGTGCCACCATCGGGTGTTACCAATACGCTTGTCATAAGGCCCAATGAGCCAAAACCTTGTGCTACGCTATCACTTTGCACATCGCCATCGTAATTTTTACAAGCCCATATAAATTTACCGCTCCACTTTAAAGCACTCGCCACCATGTCGTCTATCAGGCGGTGTTCGTACACAATTCCTGCCTCTACAAATTTGGCTTTGAATTCATTTTGGTACACCTCTTCAAAAATATCTTTAAAGCGACCATCGTATTTTTTAAGGATGGTGTTTTTGGTACTTAGGTACAGTGGCCACCCTTTGGTAAGCGCCATATTCATACAGCTACGGGCAAAGCCAATAATGCTTTCATCCACATTATACATGCTTAAGCTAATGCCAGGTCCTTTAAACTGGTACACTTCCTGCTCTATCACTTGTCCGTCTTCGCCTTCAAACTTAATGGTCAGTTTTCCTTTACCGGGCACCACAAAATCGGTAGCACGGTACTGGTCACCGAAAGCATGGCGGCCAACAATGATAGGATCCGTCCAAGTAGTTACAAGGCGGGGAACGTTTTTCATAACAATCGGCTCACGGAACACGGTGCCATCGAGGATGTTGCGGATTGTACCGTTCGGGCTCTTCCACATTTGCTTTAGCTTAAATTCTTTTACACGGGCCTCGTCCGGCGTAATGGTGGCACATTTAATACCTACTCCGCAAGCCTTAATGGCATGGGCGGCATCAATGGTTACCTGGTCGTTGGTCTCATCCCGGTATTCCATGCCAAGGTCAAAATATTGAATATCCACGTCCACATAAGGCACAATCAGTTTGTCTTTTATAAACTTCCAGATGATACGTGTCATCTCGTCCCCGTCCATTTCCACTACAGGGTTTGCTACTTTAATTTTTCCGGCCATGTTATTTGTTTTTATAGGTGATTGATGTATTGTTTTGTAAGCCGAAAGATAAGGTGTGAAAATTGCTATTGACCCATACGGTAAACTCTTAGCAACCTTTTGCCGTAACTTCCGTTATAAATTAAAAGTAACTATTCAGGCCGACATTACAAAAGGGCGTCCTTGAATGGCATCTGCGAGTGCTTGCATGATGGGGATTCCTTGTTTTTTTGCAGTAGCTATATAG
>JAYUOV010000229.1:0-3599 GCA_043760535.1 Chitinophagaceae bacterium | reverse complement strand
AGGTTATAGTGAGTTTCTTCATAAAATTATTTTTAGATAATGTTTTGTAATGCGGCTGTTGTTTTTAAAAATGTTGCTGTGTATAATAGTAGCGACATTGGCGAACGTTTTTAATCCCGTAGCATTACGGGACTCCGTTCAACTGATTGCTACTATTATACACAGCAACATTTTTAAAAACAACAGCCGCATTACAAAACATTATCTAAAAATAATTTTATGAAGAAACTCACTATAACCTGCGTTTTTTTTACATGTTTAATGTTACAACTATCTGCCCAGCCACAGTTTATACTAACCGGCAAAGTAGAGTATGAGAAAAAAGTAAACATGCACAAAAAAATGGGCAATGGCAACTGGGCAGATGAAATGAAAAGCAAATTGCCACAGTTTCGCACCAGCTATTTCGATATGTTTTTTAACCAAAATGAATCGGTATATAAAGCCGGCCGCGAGGTAGAAGATAAATACAAAGCCATGTGGGGCGAATGCCTGATGGATGACATTGTATATAACAACTACGACAGTTTAAAAACCACTACCCAAAAACAAGTGTTTGAAAAAACCTATTTACTACAGGATAGCCTTGTGAATATTGAATGGAAAATATCAAATGAAACAAGAAAAATTGCCGGCTTCGAATGTAGAAAGGCTGTTGGCCGGTTAATGGACACCATTTATGTTGTAGCTTTTATACAGATGAAATTGTAGTTCCGGCAGGCCCGGATGTGTATAGCGGGTTACCAGGGCTTATACTTGGTGTGGCCCTGCCCCGCCTCAATACCACCTGGTTTGCCACCAAACTGGAATTAAAAGAGGTGAGTAACAAAGACTTTGCAATACCAGCCAAAGGCAAAAAACCAATCGCAAGGAAATGTTTAAAACCATTTTATCAGCCACCAAAGATTGGGGTGACGAAGCCAGCAAACAATTTCTGGAAGCAGTATTATAACATTGCATAAATGGATACACAAAACCCACAACCTGATAAGGCGATGTTGTTACAACTGGTAACGATGCAAATGCCTTTTGGTAAATACAAAGGCACATTATTATGCAACCTGCCTGTTTCTTACTTAGAATGGTTCACTGTACGGGATGGTTTCCCCAAGGGTAAATTAGGGGTATTATTAGCCGCCATGTACGAGATAAAACTCAACGGGCTAGAGTACTTGCTGCAACCTTTGAAGAATCCATAAATGCTTCCCAAATCAGCTATCAAAAACGTTTTAGTTCCCATTTCTTAAACCAATATTGGGGTGTGTAAATGTTGGTTGCCGTATCATCCAACTGGTACCATGGCGAACCGGGCACCATGGGGTTATTCAGCACATGTACATCCTGGGCAGGCATAAACCCTTGTGCCAGCATGTACATTTTTTTATGGGTAAACTTGTGTTTGGCCATTTGCACCACTATCACCGCATGGCCCGGAAACCCGCCACGGATAAGCACATCACCACATTGCATGTTTTTCATTTCCACCGGTTTTAATGCCTTAGCAAGGCTGTAGCTACCACACATACCAAATACATTATTCAGATATCGGTTAAATTGTGAGCGGGTTGCATTTGAAGGTAACCTGTAACTTTTATTATTATTATCTGTAAAAGAAATCAAGTTCAGTTCTCCCCTGCCCCACCAATATTCTGCACGTAACCGCATTACCGCATCGGCACATTGCTGCAGGTTTTCTTTACCCACACTCATATTGATTACGGCATACTGTGCCGTTTGGTTTGGCTTTTTATCGCCGTTAAATAAGTACACCGTTTTATCTTTTTTTAATGGAAGGTTTTGCAAAAATTCTGCAAAAGAACCTTTGGCATAATTCAGGGTTTCATAACCATCGGGAGGTGCAATATCGGCAATGGTTTTAGACCAGGCAGGCTTTATATTAATAGTTGCACCAGGCGTGGTAAAACTTAAATTTTTAATATTAAAGGCAAAGCTTATTGCCCAAATAAGTAAGCCCCATACAGTAGCTACAATAAAAAATGGAAACAGTTTTCTAAACATAGCGATTGGATGCTGTGTGTAACTATTTCCACAAAATAAATTTGAAAAAAGCTGGCATTATCTACAATAAAAAATTATTCATCCATTCCGTCGCTGTTGTTTCCGCCTTCTGTTTTGCTGGAAGCTACCACCAAATCGTTGAGTGTTTTAACTTCTTCTGTTGTAAAATAGCGCCATCTGCCGGGCTCCAGCCCTTTTAAACTCATCGTCATTATTCGAGTACGTTTAAGGGTTTCTACGTTATAGCCAAGGGCTTCGCACATTCGGCGTATTTGCCGGTTAAGGCCCTGTGTAAGAATAATTCTGAAATGGTTTGGCCCTTCCTGCTGTACAAAACACTTTTGTGTGATAACGCCTAAAATTCTAACACCGCTCCGCATTGATTTGATAAAATCAAGATTCAGCGGCTTATCTACACTTACCACATATTCCTTTTCATGCTGATTGCCAGCCCGTAAAATTTTATTTACAATATCCCCATCGTTGGTAAGAAAAATCAACCCTTCCGACCTTTTATCGAGCCGTCCTATTGGGAAAATCCTCGACTTATAATTAACGAAGTCGATAATATTGGTTTTGTCTTTAAAATCAGTGGTGCAGGTAATGCCTTTGGGTTTATTAAGGGCAATGTAAACTGTAGCTTTCTTCTTTTTTAACGGTTCACCGTCCACTTCAACCACATCATTTTCCAATACCCGGTTGCCTTTACTGGCTACATCTCCATTAATGGTTACCCTACCCTGATCAATGTACTTATCCGCTTCACGCCTGCTGCAAAATCCTGTTTCGCTAATGTATTTGTTTACGCTTTTATCCATTTTTTACAAAAATAAAATACAAGGTTACTGTAAGCATATTAAATGGATGCAAATAAAAAAAGCCTGACGAATATTGTCAGGCTTTTCTAAAAGCATTTAAAAAGTTTCTTTAGTACATACCAAATTATGGCAAGTGTTCATCCAGATATTTCCAAATAAGTATAACCCATTCTTAGCCAATCATTTTACCTAAAAATGAAAGTGTAATATCATTTGTATGTGCAGCCGCACCTTTAACTGTAAAGCGGCCGAAGAGATTAGCTCGTTGTTGTTACAGTTCAAAATCCTATTCCTAAGCCATTCTAAAAAATCTCTGTTGGCAGGTTTTTCTTAAAAGGTTTGTGTTTCAATGTATTTTTAAGGCCATTGGCTCAAATAAAAAACCAATAAACCACCGTTTAATGCTTAATTACCTAATGCCCACTTTCAAAGGCACTTAGCGCTGAGAAAGCATTTGTGTAACCTGTAGTGTTACCACACTGTAGTTTAGTGCCAGCTAGTAATCTTACAATTCGGCTATTCACATTTTCTGCTAGGCATGGTTCAAAAATATTCTCCACAAAACCGATAATTGATTTTAAGTGATAATAAAGAGAGAGAAACAATACCCGAAAAAAGTTATTACGATTTAGGCTCTTTTAATTCTGAAAGTTTGGTAAAATCTGTGCCATGAAAAATTTTGGCCAAATTGTTATCCTTGGTCTTTTTCCATTGATCTACGTTTGGTTCTACTACTACCCTCCAATAATTTTTAGACTTCAG
>JAYUOV010000228.1:0-31781 GCA_043760535.1 Chitinophagaceae bacterium | reverse complement strand
ATTACCGATGCCGCCGGCTGTACTGCCACTGGTAACACCACAATTCTTGGATCTACCTGTGTACTACCTGTAGCTGTAAACGACACCTTAAGAAGTTGTAACGCTAATCCGCTTACAGGTAATGTAGGTTTAAATGATAGTACAAGGGGCACACCTTTAAATCGGATGACTTTCCTAAACCTTGAATTTCCGGCAGCTACAACTGGTACGCTGAATTGGGGCAGTGGCAATTTTGATGGTACATTTACCTTTACCCCGGCACCCGGCTTTAGTGGAACATTTGTAATTCCTTATTTGCTGGAAGACACCTCAGGATTATCATCAACAGGCCAGCTTGTGTTTATTATCAGTCGTTTAGATTTATCCCTTGCTGGTGTAACGGTGGCAGCTGCCACCTGTTCCACACAGGCTTCTATAACCGTACCAGAACCAACAAGCGGCACCGGCCCTTACGAATACAGTATTAACGGCACCACTTACCAGGCCGGCAATGTATTTAGTGGCCTTAATGCAGGCAACTACACGGTGTATGTACGTGATGCCAATAATTGTGCTGCCAACGCACCTGTAACCGTAACCTCTAACTGTGCAGGTATTACGCTGAAGGTAAAAGTGCTGTTGCAGGGTGCATTGTTAGGTAATGCTTCGCCTAATCGCAGCATTATGAGAGATAATTTGCGTAACAGCGCTATTATAGGTAGCTATCAGGGTGTACGCTCCATACCTAATACCGATCCTTACACTGATAGCGCCAATCTGAATACTCGATTTATACGTATAGGCCCTGGTACCAATGCATTGTATCAAACCATACTCAATCCTGCAACCATGTTTGCCAGCCGTGCTGCAACTAATAAATCGGCTGTTGACTGGATATTCGTTGAACTTAGGGATAAGACTAACCCGGCCACAGTATTAGCTACCCGCTCAGTAATTGTGCAGCAGGATGGAACGGTGGTTGATATTAACGGCGATTCATGTGTGTTCTTTCCCGGGTTAATCAGCGACAATTATTATATAGCTGTACGTCACCGCAACCATTTGGGTGTGATGACTGCAACGGCCCTGACACCAGCGATGTACGCTTGCAACACCGGTATAGATTTTACCACTATGACGGATGACAATGTATGGCACAACCCTGCTACGCCTGGGTACAATGGCCTGGAGATGGCTAAGGTGGATACAGCAGGTGGAGTATTTGGCAAACGAGCTTTGTGGGCTACAAATGCAAGTAGCGATTTCCGTGTACGGTATACTGGTATTGGTAGCGATCCTGGCATAACACAAACACAACTGCAGAATTACACTGGTGCTACATCTAATACAACAAGAGCTTTGAATTTTCTTGCAGGTTTTGGATATTTTACAGGTGATGTAAATATGGATAGTCGGGTACGTTACTCGGGTATAGGAAGTGATCCTGGTTTTGTACAGACACAAATACAGAATTATCTTTTAAATAACACTAGGTTGCTCAACTATATATTATTTGTTCAGCAGCTACCTTAATACTAAATTATCTCCTTTTTGTCGATAGTTGACAAAAAGGAGATAATGTTTTTTTATAAATAAATATTTAAATAATGAAAAACTTAATTCAGCGCATTTTAGTAATTAACGCTCTAATGATATTAGGACTTACTACAGTTTGGGGGCAAATTCCGTCGCCTGTCATGCGCTACAAACTCGATTACGATTTTTGCAGCAACGAGTATGTAGCCAAGGTAGTTCCGACAGTCAGTCTTACCGATCAGATTATAAATGCTTCTTCTCAGTTCACCATTGTTCTTCCTGGAAATGAAGTTGGTAATATTACCACAACTAATTCAGGTACAGCAACTTGGTCAAGTGGTAATTTTCAGGTGCTATTTTATCCAATGGCAGTTCCACCAGCTACATATCGCTTTTGGATTCCCCTGGGTTCTTTGCTCATTAATTTGCCTGCTAATGTTGAGTATGAATTATTTCGTTTCCGTTATGGTTCTGGTACTTGTCTTCCTGGTCTTCGCTTGTATATTAATGGTACCGACATTTTTGATGGCATATTTGATTTTAATAACTATTTTGTTTTAAATAACTCCTCCGATGATTTTTATTTAGACAATGTAAGTAATGCGTCACCTTCTTGCTCACAATTTGATTTTGGTGATCTTTCTGCTCTTTGGGCTAGCCCAAAGACTACGGTTATTAGCCCCGATTGTAATAATGATGGTATTCCCGATGGTGTTGGCGGTGCCGTATGGGCTGGTAATGTGGTAGATGCTGAGCCTGTACAGCGTTTCAGTACTTCTACTACCTTAGCCAATGGCGACAATATTGATGGCAGAAATGATGAGGACGGTCTAACAGCACCGAGCATACCACTAACTTTAGGTTATAGTTACGATTTTGGTGTGCGCCTTAACAGTAACCTAACTGGTAAGCAAGTATTTTATGGCTTGTGGTTCGATTGGAACAGCGATGGAAATTTTGAAAATGATAACGCTACAGGAAATGGGCCTGCTTTTTTAAGCGGTAGCGGTACGGCTAGTAGCCCAGTAGATTTAGTAGCAAGAATATTAACACCCTCTGTAGCTGGTTCAGCTGCGGGGCAGGTAATGCTTACCAGTTATAAAACCCGCCTGATAGTGAGCGATGTGGCTGTAACAGCTGGGATGTTTGGCGGTACTTTTGCAAATGGCGAAATAGAAGATTACCAGGCGCCTGCCATTATATTACCAGTAACCTTCGGCAATGTATCTGCCGAAGCCAAAAATTGTAATATTTATTTGGCCTTCGATTATTTAAGCCAGCAGGGCAATAAAGAGTTCCGCATAGAGTACAGCATTAACGGTACCAACTGGAATGAGTTAGCTTTATTACCCAATACAGGTAACACCAGCACTCGTAGCTTTAGTTTTGTACACACCACACCATCTGCAGGTGTAAATTACTACCGCATTAAGCAGGTAGATGTAGATGGCCATTTCAGCTACAGCAAAACAGTAAGCAGCGTAAGCACCTGCCAAGGAGGTATTAAAATAGTTAGCTACCCCAACCCTGTACATGCTACACTAACTGTAGTGCTGCCTATTAATATGGGTAAAGCACAATTACGGGTAATGGATGCAGCAGGTAGGATGGTTATTAACAATACTACTCAGGCATCTTTTAACAATATTAACACGCAGTTACTTGCTAGCGGTATGTACTTTCTAGAGGTGGTAAACGGAGATAAAATTATTTACACTTCCAAGTTTGTAAAAGAATAGTACATAACTATTATAATTTTAAAGAGACCGTTCTTAATAAGAACGGTCTTTTTTTTGTAAATCAGAATAGGTTTGGTATGGGCGTATTTAATATTGTGGCCCCCAAAAAATTCTATACACCAATCGTTTCTATAAAAAGAAAGCGCCCAAGTATCAGTCATTTACCACCTACATAACGTTCTGAAGGAACGATTGGTGCGTAGTAGCATTATAGTAAAGCTGGCAATTTTGTTCCGTAGAAAGGTTTGGTGCCTGCCACAATTTTAAATACACCTTTTGGTACTGCCTAATTGGGCAAGCAGTATTATTTATTATCTACATGGGGTAATATGGTGGGCCGTATTTGGTTTAATTAGTTTTTAGCCCTTAACGCATTATACACAAAATAATGTTGAATAAAAGGGTAATTCTAAATAGGGGCGATGCTTTATATATTTTGTTTTTACCCTATTAAGGTATAAAAGCATTAGCGGAATTCATCATAATTTTTGCAACATCTACTCTTTGCTACTAGTATAGGTTACCTCGGATAAAATTGGCTTTTAAATGTATAAAATGGCTAATAAAAACGCATGTTTAATAGCCATTTACTTTGCAGCAAAACGCAGGTTTACCATTTACAATGAACACTAAAAATACCTCCACCTTTTTGCAATAGGCTTATGTATAATGCAAAGCTTACACCACTTCAATCGAAATTAAGCCGTAGGAAAGCAAAACGTGGTCAAATGAATTTTAATCCCTTCTTTCAGCATTTGGTTATTGCAATAGAATACCTATTGATTACAAAGCGTTTTCCATAAAAAATGGCGCAGGTATTAAGGTTATTGATTGTAAAGAAATGTTGTTGCCAGTATTAACTTATGTGCTTTGTGAAATGGTTAATGCTACTCACTCACGTAAAGTCCATCATGTACCAGATAACGGAGTTGAGTTTTATTACCGTAGAACAATAAAAAGGCGTACAGAATTTGCAAGCATTATTGCAAAAATGCATTTGACGGTAGGGCGTGCTTGCAGGGCTGGAATAGTTGCTGTGTCCGCCCGTACACCGCTGTTAATTAAAGATATAAAAGTACAGGTTAACAAAAAAAGGCCAACAATGTACGTCCAGCCCAGATGAAGCACAACAGCGAAAAAATGCCCAATTGCTCCAATGTTTAGCCAGCCTTGCAGCAAATTCAATGTTGGAAGAAGTGCTATTTTGCGGTTGTCAATTCTGGAATGTTGAGTTGATATTTTTCTCTGATTTTTTGCATTTCTTGTTTCAATAATTCAGGATGTTTCCAATAGTTTTCGCTTAATTTTTCACGAATTTCCCTCATCATTTTTACAGCGTCAAAAGTCTTATTCTGTTCCATCGTTTGTTGTATTTAAAATTTCTCTTGGAGTTCTTATTTCTATCATTTTATATCCAAGTTTTAAATTGATAGAGTTGTAAAGTCTAATTCTATTGATATTCACAATATGTTTAAAATTCCAACTGGTTAAAAACGTCAGCGTTATTTATTGTCGCTAATGCAATGTGAAGTGCATCATTATAACTTTTGTTTGTCAATGCTCCTTCGTTGATATATGCTTCAGCAAGTTTAATTGCTTCATCGTTAATACCCAATGAAATGATTTGTTTTTTTGGAAGTTCGGCATTTTTATTACGAATTTCTTCTCTTGCAATTTCCAATTCTTGAATTGTAAAGTCTGAAAGCATAATTGTTTTTGAACCTTGCTGATATTCAAGAAATAGTGCCAATGACCATTCTTTAAATTCAATGTATAAGCAACCTCCAATTGTTGATGTATCTGCTTAAATTTTCATTGTATTAAGTTAATCATTTTTGGTCTAAAAGGAAATGGTGGAGTGGGCAGGAAACGAACCTGCCCCTTAACCTTCAGTCCTGGCAATAAAATATCTCATTACTTTAATTAAATGACTTTGTAGTTAGGAGTACGGAACCATTCCCTCCACGAAGGTTACTCCACTACTTAAACTTAAAAATAAACTGATAATAAATTGAATTATTGTTGTTTTAACTTTTTGCATAGTCGTGATATTTAATTGTTCAGTTAATAAAATTAATGAAGTGAATGTCAATACTCCAACTACGTTCATTACAATGTCAAGCGAAAAACTAAATTGTAAATCCAAGTTCTTTATTCCTTTTATATTGGAATGTTATGTCAATGAGCTACGGTATGTCGAAGCATTTCTGCCAACTACCAAAAAGTGCAGCAGATACTGCATCATTCGGATTTTTTTAAAAATATACGAAGCTGCGAAATTGTTTAATTTACTCATAATAAAAAACAAATGAAACCATTCTGTATAGCACTGTATTATAGCAGCTTGTTTGTGCTTACTGTAATGCTGAAAAGGAAGCAGGCTTGCAAGGCATGATGACTAAAAGGTTATGATTATTGATAAACAAACCAGGCAGTTGCATTACAATCCGTATCGGCTTTTACCTGCACCCAATGTGCACTAAACCCTTGGGGGAACTTGTAGTTTAATTTTTTACCAGCTTTTACACTAAATGTTTTAAAAAGCACGGGTTCTTTAAGGTAATGATTAACATAGATAAACATTGAGATTTGAGTGTCTTTATCAGTTTCAAACAGCACTCTTTTTTTATCGTATCCGGTCATCAAATACATATCCGAAAGCACATTGGCATTTACAGGCGTATTTTTCCATGGGCCGCCTTCACCAAACGGCTTTCCAAAGCTCCAGATATCATCAATACCGCCAAACCATAAGGCCAGCTTTTCATCTTTAGATTTAAACACATGCTCAGATACCGCTGCATTTTTTTTAACGCCACTTAATACCAACAAACCATTCCAGGTATTAAAATCTGAGATTTGTTTGTTATGGGTAGATATAGGCCGCATCATTTTGTAGAGCGGTTCTTTTCCTACCTCTTGCAGCGGTAATTCGAAGAACGTTCCACAAATATTGGCTAGCTCTCTTTCCGATTCTACTTCACGTTTAAATCGGGTGGCACCCGATGGAAATTTGGATTGGTAGGCGATATTTCCTTTGGGTAATCTTAGTTTATAGTTTTTGGCGTGTAAAATCACCGATGCATCATCTTCTGTCCAGAATTTTTGTTCTTGTAATCGGGGGCTGTCTGCATCACTAGATAAATTTTTGTTTTCGAAGTCCACCTCTTTCCAGGCATCCTCTTTCTCCACTGCTTTTAACGCGGTTGAATCTTTAAGCCCTTGTTTAAATTCAAAATCGAACTTTGTAAATTCAAATTCACTTTCTTTTTCGAAAATACCGTTTGAAATTTGTCCGCTGAACACGGTTAGATTATAGTTTTTCTTATTGCTAAACAGTTTTGCATGCAATACAGGTTCGATTGCATTAACCGCTGCTAACGCTTCGAACAATTTTCGCCCTTTTGCTGCTTTTCTAAAATTTGCATCAGTTAAGTGCAGCACAGCGGTTAATTTGGCCGACACATTAGTAACCAAACGCACCCACTCGGCCTTTACCGTTTTATCGAAAATATGATAGCTGTATCCATTGCCTTCAACTTGAATTGCTTTATAATTTTTCCACACATTATTACCTGCTTCATCCAGTTGAATGGAAATAGTAACGGGTTGCATTCCTGAATTATGCAAATGCAATACCACATTATCAAAGCCGGACATTAAAAATGGCAGCGATGGCTCATTGCGTTTCACATCATCTTCAAGCCATACAGCACCATAACCAGTTGCAGGTCCCCAATTTTTCAATTGCTTTTTTAATCCAAACCATAAATTGGACTGTGGCTGACCTGCTAGCGGATTGCCCTGAATGCTAGTTTCATCGGTGGCCAAAACTATTTGGTTGTTCCATGCCAGAAAATCTGGTATATATCTTAGGTGAGAACCAATGGGAGCGATGCCAGCGGTATTGGAAGCAGAAAAATTTTTTGGAAAGTTGTAAAACATGCCGTGCATATCCATCATCATTTCGCCATTACCAATATCCCTGATTCTTGGCCATTCTGTAAACCACCCATGCGCAGGATCATTGTTAAAAGATGCCTTTGGTAGCAAATAAGTAGTCCAGTTTCCGTTATCCATCATCTTTAGCCTAACAGAGCGTTTATCCCAACCCATAGACCATAATGGAGATTGGTCGTTAGCCACAGCATCAATACCATTTTTTGTAGTTACATCGGTATATTGATTTCTCTCAACTACTTTAAACCTATTTCCGTCAAACGCTGCTAAAATGCCATTCTTTTCCAGACCAACCATGTCTGTTGCATCTACTTTCCACTCGCTTTGTGGTTCGTTGGTATGTTCGCCATTATTAGCCAGTATTAGTTTGCCTTGGCTGGTATACGCCCCCTTGCCATGCCAGCCCGGCAATGGGTTGGTATAGAGTTTTGTTACTGCTAGTGTATGCACATTTACTTCAAACAATGCACCCTCCATGTCGTAGTAGTACACCATGTTTTCTGGTTCTCTTAAATGCCGTGCTATGGCAGTAAGCCTACCTTCCATAGCGTTTACTGGTATCACCCTTACTTTTCCTGTGGAATCAACAACGTAAGGCCCTATAAATAATTGGTTAGATTCTTTGTGAATCATTCGGGCAGCCGGCGTACCCCCAATACTGCCGGAAAAAATTTCCATTTTCTTGTCCTTATCAATAACGTAGAGTTTATGCTCACTTCCTTTGGGTTGATGTGCGGCATAATTAAGCATGTACAATTTATGACTCCAAATGGCTAATGCGCCTATGCCACATTCATTGCCAAAAGCATAATTTCCATTAACCCTTGCATGAGCATAGGTGGTTAGATGCGGATAAATGCCGCTTATGTTTTGTTTGCCACTAATGGATAAAATTTCCTCGGCTTTAGATGATGTAAACGTAGAACGCGTTGATTGTATTTTATTGATAGAACATGCTGAAATTAAACTGCCCCCAAAAAGGGTTACAATGATTTTGACAATTGGCTTCATAAATGATTTTTCTTCTATTGGGGGAGAAGTTACAAGAGTACGGTAATTACATTTATTTTTTGGTCATTCATTACATCGTAAAGCACATATTTTGCCTAAGTTCTGTATTTGTGAAGCAACCCCTGTTGGTTACACACATTGCAAAATTGAGCATCAAGCATTGGGGCTGTTGAAACGGATTCTTCTAATCGGTTTTAGTCGGTATGTTTTGTATGTAGGTAGTGTTTTGCAGAATTTTATCTACTTATAATTTAAAGCCCTGCTACTGCCCCACCAACCCCCTAAATGATTGAAACGATTTTTTTGATGGATTCCATTATCGAAGTACAACATTGTACGAATCTGTTTCTATCACATACAGTCTGGGCATTGGTTTCAACAAAAAAAGAGGACAAACCGAATCAAATTTCGATTTGTCCTCTTTTGTGCCCAAGACTGGATTCGAACCAGCACAACCTTGCGGATGCTACGACCTGAACATAGTGCGTCTACCAATTTCGCCACTTGGGCATTGTACATTTAGGTTGGCAAATGTATGGGCTTAAGCTTTTTTGGCCAAAGCAAATATTAAGCAGCAAGGTTCAAGGAACAAGGTTCAAGGAACAAGGTTCAAGGAACAAGCCACAAAATCTGTTTATAATCGGAAGCTTGGTGAACCAATTTTAAAATTTTAATTACGGCTTATGGAAACCCTAAACCCTAAACCTTACCCTTACCCCTTTGCCCCTATTCATTCGAAATGCCAACCCGCTGCTTTACAAACCCATTCTTCGTTATTTCCTGAACCATAAAGAGGGCAAGATTGCCGGCGTTTATTACCGATCCCTTAGTAGGGTAGTTGGCATGTGTTACATATATGCCATTGGCGGCTTTGGGTAAAATATTGGGTGGGCATACAAATGTCCAATCGGTATTGCTGGCAGCTAAATATTCGTATGCTTTTAGGTGTTCTTGCCCTACGGCTAGCAACTGGGCTGGGTAATTGGCTGAATGTAGCACTAGCGTATTTTCATCGGCATTTAGTACACCCAACCCACCTACACTTATAATTCTTTTTACGCCGGCCTTCTGCATTTGGGCAATAATATTTTTAATGCCAAGGCTTCTTGTTACATCGGTTCCATTGGCCGCACCTCCGAGAGCGGTAAGTACAGCATCCGCACCTGTAATGGCTTTTAGCACATCGCTGGCATTAAATACGCCGCCTTTTATTACTGTAAAATTATCGTCTTGCAAGTCTTTATCTATCAAGTTTTCTATATTTCGGCCAAAGGCCCTTACCGTAAATCCTTTAGCCTGGCAATGCAGCACTAGTTCTTTGCCTACCATACCGGTAGCACCAAAAATGGTGATGATCATAAGGGTGTTGTATAAATATTGTTAGTAAGAAATACCTTAAATCTTAACTTAGTTAAGAAAAATTAAGCATTGTGAAAATAGCATTTTATGTTTCGTTTTTCTTTAGCCTAAAATTAAAAAAGCCACGAAAATCATGGCTTGGGTATAAAAAAATCTTTTGTAAAAAATCAGGTTAGTGCTGTTACCTGATCTACTATTTCGCCCATGGTGATGCCACTATGGCTTTCGTCGTACATACATGCTCCATTGCTTATGAGCAATACTTGCGGGCTTTCGTGAAACACATCAAAGTCTAAAGCAATTTTATGGCTGATGTTTCGGTGCTTTAATAGATCAAGCAAGTAAAAATCAACACCATTGGGGTGTTGTGCTTTTTCGAGCCTGTTTTTAGCCACCGAACTTATAGAGCATCTGGTGCTGTGTTTAAAAATAAGCTGTGGTGTAATTTTCGACTTTTCTTTAATGCTGTTTAACTGTTGCTCTTCGGAGAGTTCTATCCAATTCACTGATGTTTGAGTTTATTTTTACAAAAATTTATTTTTTAGTTGCAATTACAATACAAAACCCTGTGTGCCCTTGCAGCCTACCTTTTGGCTAGAGCCGCAAGAACTTAAAAGCAGGGCTGTGACAATTGTAATGAGGCAAATGGTAATAACCTTCTTCATGTTGTTTTATTTTAAATTATAAGTAAAATTACTTTTGTATTTTTAATAAAAGCGTATTTGTTGCAGAAATTTGCGCTACAGCCTATTAATAGCTGCTTTTAGGCTTAATTTGCTAGCTCATTCTTAAATAACCTAAACGAAAATTTCCCCTGTAAATTTTACCATAACAATTTATTCAAATTTATTCAATGAATATTCAATTATCCCGCCCAATTGCCTTTTTTGATTTGGAAACAACTGGTGTAAACATAGGCACAGATCGTATAGTAGAAATAGCTATGGTGCGGATAAAACCCGATGGCACACAAAAGGTAATGCGTAAGCTTATAAACCCCGAAATGCCCATTCCGCCTGGCTCTACAGAGATACATGGCATTAGCAACGATATGGTGAAAGATGCCCTAACCTTTAAACAGGCTGCTGGAGAAATAAAGCAATTTCTAGAAAATTGCGACCTTGGGGGTTATAACAGTAACAAGTTTGATATACCATTATTGGTAGAAGAATTTTTAAGGGCTGGTGTAGATTTTCAGTTTGATAAAAGAAAATGCCTGGATGCCCAAAAAATATTTCACCTAATGGAGCAACGTACGCTTACCGCTGCTTTAAAATTTTATTGTGGTAAAGAACTGCTGAATGCCCATAGTGCGGAGGCCGATGCCATAGCTACCTGGGAAGTGCTGGATGCACAACTTGCCAGATACCCACAACTGGGTAATACGGTAGAAAGTATTTTAAAAGCCGTTGGCGAAGAAGATGTGGTGGATTTTGCCCGCCGGATGATCAAGGTGAACAACGTGGTGGTTTTTAATTTTGGCAAACACAAAGGCAAGCCAGTAGAAGATGTGCTTAAAGCCGAACGCAGTTATTACGACTGGATGATGCAAGGCGATTTTCCGCAACATACCAAGCAGAAACTAACGGAGATTTTGACTAAAATGCTTTTGAAGAAATAGTTTTTTAGTTGGCAGTCTATCAGTTGGCAGTTAGCAAACCGTATTCAGCAGCTTTAAAAGTGTAAACTGTTTTGGTAACTCGTAAACTGTAACACCCCACCTTAAACTGCCAACTGTTTATTGAAAAACTGCCAACTGTTCTCAATTATTTCACAATTCCTTTTAAAACGCTGTTTCGGATTGTGAATGGAAATTGTATTTTCGTCTTTCACAGCTTTATTTATTGAAAAACATAGTTATTATACCTACTTACAACGAGAAAGAAAACGTTGAACACATTATACGTGCCGTATTTCAGCTACAGCATGGGTTTCATGTATTGATTATAGACGATGGTTCGCCAGATGGTACTGCGGGTATTGTTAAAAATATGCAGCAGGAATATGCAGGCCAACTTTTTATAGAAGAAAGAAAAGGAAAATTGGGTTTGGGCACCGCCTACATACACGGTTTTAAATGGTGCCTGCAAAGAAGTTACCAATTTATATGCGAAATGGACGCCGATTTTAGCCACAACCCTAAAGATCTGATACGTTTGGTAGCTGCCTGCAAAGAAGGTGGCGCCGATTTAAGCGTAGGTAGCCGTTATATACCTGGAGGAATGGTAGAAAACTGGCCATGGCAAAGGATTTTTCTTTCTAAAGGAGCATCGCTATATACTCGCATTATTACATTTATACCGGTAAAAGATTCTACGGCGGGTTTTGTATGTTACCGCAAAGAAGTGCTGGAAGCCATTAATTTTAATAGCATTAGTTTTATTGGCTACGCCTTTCAGATAGAAATGAAGTTTGCTGCCTGGAAGCTTGGCTTTACCATAAAAGAAGTGCCCATTACTTTTAAAGACCGCAAGCTTGGCCACAGCAAAATGAATAAAGGCATTATTAAAGAAGGTATTTTGGGTGTGCTGATGCTGAAGTGGCAATCGATGTTTAAGAAGTATTCTATTAAACTAAAGAAGCCGGAACTGGTGTAAGATTTCGGATTTATGATTTTCAGACATTTTTGTAGAGACGCCATGCTGGCGTCTAACTGTAACAGATAAAACTGTAACAGAAAGAACGGAGATTCTGTAAGTTTTTATAATAGCAGCAAGATGTATCGGGTGTATCACTATTTGTCTTTATATGTGCCATAGGCACTACCTGTTTGTAGAATGGAATAAAGATCTTGGGATTCGCCACATAGTGGCTACCCTACATTGGTGGCGTACCTACGGCACGCCATCGACATTTTTGAACATGACATGCTACAAACATGTTGCCCCGATGGGGCATATAAAATATGCTATAATTTGGGTTACACCTGATGAATCCGTACATACGGAACCAATATCTCTCAATCACGGCAAGGCTTTAGCTGGTTTCCAAATTAAAAAAAATCAGTTTACAGAATCAGCTTTTTATGGTTTAAAAAGCCTAGCCCATTAAACTACCCAACAGCAAATACGCTACCGAAAAATAAATGACCAGCCCGGTTACATCTACCAAAGTAGCTACAAAAGGAGCGGAACTTACGGCAGGATCGGCACCTAATCTTTTAAGTAATAATGGCAACATACTGCCTGCTAATGTGCCCCAAAGCACAATGCCTAAAAGTGTAAAACCCACTACCATGCCTACGGCTAAATAATGGGGGCCGTACACATTTGGGAAGATTCCGTTCCAGACTAATACCCGAAAAAAGCCTACCATACCGAGTGTGAAGCCCAGTAGGATGCCACTTATTAGTTCTCTCCGAAGCACTTTCCACCAATCTGCAATGGTTAGGTGGCCGGTGGCCAAAGCCTGTATTACCAATGTACTTGCCTGCGAACCGCTATTGCCACCACTGCTTATAATGAGTGGGATAAACAAAACCAGCACTACAAATTTTTGTATTTCGCCTTCGTAATACTGCATTACAGAAGCGGTGAGTAATTCGCCTAAAAACAAAACGACCAGCCAGCCTACCCTTTTTTTAAAAAGCTTTAAAATGGGCGTATCCAGATACGGCTCATCCAATGCCTGTGTACCGCCCATCATTTGCATGTCTTCGCTAAATTCTTCGCTGGCTACCCACAGCACATCATCTATAGTTACAATGCCGAGTAGTTTATTGCTTTTACTAACTACCGGCACAGCTACCCGGTTGTTCATTTTAAATATTTCGTAAGCACTTTCCTGGTCGTCGTCGGCGTGTAATGTTATTACCCTTTCATCCATTAGTTCGCTTACCAGCATATCCGGCGAAGCCAGAATAATATCTCTTATCCGGATATCGTCCAGCAGTTCGCCTTTGTTATTAATCACATAAATCACATCTACCGTTTCGGAGTTTTTACCAAAGCGGCGAATGGTGCCAAACACTTCTTCCACCGTGTTGTGTTCATATACATACACATAGTCCGGCGTCATAAGGCGGCCGACGGAATTTTCGGGATAGCCTAATAGTGAGAGTGTTATTTTTCGTTCTTCGGGATCCAGGAGTTTTATCAGTTCTCTCACCACATTGCTGGGTAGCTCTGCTAAAAAATCGGTGCGGTCATCGGCTGGTAATTCATTTAGTAGTTCTGCTGTTTTAAATGGTGGCAGCTCGGTAATAATACGTTTTTGCTCGGCCAAGTCCAGAATCTTAAAAACGCTGGAAGCCCTGTTGATACTGAGGTTGGCAATAATCATGGCCTCATGTTCCTTGTATTCGTAAATCAGGTTGGCAACATCGCTAATGTTCTGATCGTCGAGAAATTCTTTGATGGCCAGCCTGTCGTCGGTGGTAATAATTTGCTCAAATTGTTCATCAATGGTATGCTCCTTTATTAGTTCTTCGCTCATGGGGTAAAGTTATGTGCACAGGCTATTGGCCGGCACATCTGCGTAAGTCTTACCTGGTTTTTAGTATTATTTTTTTGTGATGTTTTTTAAAAAATACGTGGCTACAAAGTTTTCAAATATTCTATCACGGCCTTTCTTTCTTCATTGGTAAGTTTATCGCCAAAGTAATGGCCACTATTGCTGTAACCTTTTAGCGTGGTGTTGTAAGTGCTTCTGGTGTATTGCTTGTCTTTGGCTTCAAATTGCCAGCCCACATTTTCATAATCATATTGTTGCACTTCAAAATTCCGGCTCCAAAAAGTAGGGCGAAGAGTACTGTTTAGCAATGTTTCCAGATTGGGTACAGAAGCATTGTGCAGGTATGGAGCAGTACACCAAACGCCATCAAGCGGTGGTGCTATGTAACCTTTAAATGGTACTAAATCGGCTGGCCTTGCACCTGTGGTAAACCAGCTTTTTTTAAACCATTGTAAAAATTCCGGCGTACTGTAATTGCTCATTACCAGCATAGAATCGGTTTTAATAATGTGCGATGGTATGAGCAGGTTTGGATAAGTTTCTTTTTCGCCATAAGTGCCGTGGCAGCGGCTGCAGTTTTCTTCGAAAAGGGCTTTGCCATTGGCAGCCAATGTTTTATTAACAGCTTTAGGATATTTAGGTGGCTTGATGCTGTACAAGTAAGCCAGCACATCATTAAAATGAGTCAACACTTCGGCACTTTCTGCAGTATCGCTAACGGTAAGTAGGTTAGAGGCCATTAAAAATCTGGGAAAATCGCCACGGCCAAAGCCACTGTAAAACATGGCATTTTTTTTCTTGAGCAGCCACCATGCAGGCACATCGGTAGGTATTAGTTCTGCGGGTATTTTTAGTTGTTCTTCATCTATCCATTTAAAAGTTACCGGATCTCTGTGAGCAGATAAAACGGCTGTTAATCTGTCGGCCACATTTACACCTTTGCATTCGGCCACCAGATAGGGGTTTGCAGCTTTTGCAGCTTTTATAAGTGGCATGGCAGCTTCTGTTTTTTTAGATCCCATGGCTTTTACTGCCATTTCCATAATACCCATAGTAGCATCCTGTGGCATGGTATAATCGCTTAGCGAATTGCCAAGACCTACAATAAGGTTATCGCCAAATTTTTGTGCATGGCAATAGAGGCAGTTGGGTGAAACAACCTGTTCTCCATTTGGGGCGTTTACCAAAGTATAATTAAATGGAATGGTAGCATTTGCCCCTCTTCTACGCAAATAATTTTCATTCTCTTTAATGCCGCTTAGTTTAAAAAAACTAAAGGGGATGCCACTCTTTAAATAGTCGCCTTCTACCAAATACCAATAGCCTTTTTCTGCATCGCCGGGGTACTGCTGCTGTGCAGGTATTGCTATTGGTTTGGCTGAAACAATGATATCCACAGCTGCTTTCTTATTAAAACATGCTGCCACAAAAACGAACAGGCCAACTGTTATGATGATTTTTACTTTTTTCATGCTATAGTTTAGAAAGTGTGATGAAACCCCGATTGCTTTACACTGCAAATTACTGGAGTTTTTACTACTGCCATGTTAACGAATGGTGCCTTCAACAACCATTTTTGGCTACAATAATCAGTAGTCATTTTTATGCTGATTGGCTATTAAGCAGGCAATTGATTAAACAATATTATGCTTACCTTAAAACCAACATTTTATGGAACGAATAGTTTAAGTGTGCCAGAAGCTAAACAGGATAGCAAAGCTAATACCTACTAAATAGCTACTACTGGTAAAGTCTTATTTGCAGAGAAACATGACGAAAATCATCTTTTGTATTGATGCCTGTCATTGTATGCCGTTTGAGTGGACTTTACGTTTGCTCAAAATATACAAGTATAATGCAAGCAGCCCATTTAGTAAATATGAACGATTTAGAACCTGCCGATTTGTGCAATTATCTGGAGCATAAATCTTACACAGGCATTCAGCAATCGCTACAAACGATTAGCCACTACATGGAGGATTTACTTCAGCAGCCAGATGGGGTAGAACAGGTGCAATTATGCAGTTTATTATTTGCTAAACTAAAAGATGAAGCAGATCAATTGATGAGAAATGATACGCTCATTATTTTTCCATTGATAAGAAATGACAAAGGAACAAAACCTTGTACAGCAAGGAGATTACCGGTAGCACTCATTCGCACAATGGATCAAAAAATTATGCAGTTGCTGGAGAGGGTACGCCATCAAAGCAATAATTACATCAGTAAACCTAGCTGGGGTACTGCTTTGAGAATATGCAATAATGAGTTGTACCAACTGGAGCAAAAGCTGCAACAGATTATTTACCTTAAAGAAAATTCGTTGCTACCTAAAGTAGAAAAACTATTTAATCAGGATTGTAAAGGAGGCTGTAAACACAAGGATTAGGCCAATAAAAACAAGGCTACCAGATTAGGAAATAGCATGGTATCCAATAAGAAAGTATGGTATCTACTAAAGAAAAAGAAACGATTGCTTGTTATCATTGCGGCGAAAGTTGTGTTACAAAAACCATTTCGGCAGAAGGTAAAAACTTCTGTTGTTCGGGTTGTAAAACAGTTTTCCAAATATTAGAAAAAAATGGGCTTTGCCGGTATTACGATTTAAATGAAAAGCCTGGCAATAACCAAAGTGTAGTGGTAAGAGAAGGTAAATTTGCCTTTTTAGATGATGAAAAAATAGCCGGAAAACTGATTGCTTTTTCAAGCGGCAATCAGACACAGGTAGTTTTTTATCTGCCGCAGATACATTGTAGTAGTTGCCTTTGGCTACTCGAAAATTTACAAAAGATAAACGGCGGTGTGCAAAGCAGCCGTGTAGATTTTAGCCGGAAAGAACTCACTGTTTTATTTAACAATCAAAAAATTTCATTAAGGCAAATAGCTGAAATGCTTACTGGTATTGGCTATGAGCCGCATATTAGTTTGCACCAGCTTAAAGATGGTGCTATAAAAAAGTACGATAAGACTCGGATTTACCGGCTTGGTGTAGCAGGGTTTTGTTTTGGCAATATTATGCTGCTTAGCTTTCCCGAATATTTTTCGGATACATCTTTTTCGGATAAACAACAACTCGAAACTGTATTTCGCTACCTCTGTTTGCTACTTTCTTTGCCCGTTTTTTTCTATAGTGCCAGAGAATTTTATAAAACTGCCTGGAAGGGATTGATGTATGGGTTTTTGAATATTGATGCCCCAATAGTGCTGGCCATCTTTATTACATTTGGTAGAAGCCTATATGAAATTATTGGTACCTCTGGTGCCGGCTATCTGGATAGTATGACGGGTATAATTTTTTTTATGCTAATCGGCCGTGTGTTGCAGGATCATACCCACCAATCGCTTTCTTTTAACCGGGATTATACCAGTTATTTTCCTGTAGCAGTTAATAAAATTGTAGATGGAAAAGAAAAGCCTTCAAGCTTGCCGGATCTTAAAACCGGCGACCATATTCTGATACACAATAATGAAATTATACCAGCTGATGGTATTCTGATTAGGGGAGATGCTAGCATAGATTACAGTTTTGTTACCGGAGAAATGGAGCCGGTTCTAATAAACATGAGCGAAATGGTATATGCTGGTGGCAGGCAGCTTGGCGGTAAAATAGAACTGCTGCTGGTGAAAGATGTAAGCCAGAGTTACCTCACCAGTCTTTGGAATAAAGCCTCCATGCAAAAAGAAACAGCCAACGACCAATCTTTTGTTCACCGGCTTAGTAAATATTTTACAGTTATACTTTTTACAATTACCGCTCTAACAGGCATTTATTGGGGTATAAATAATATGGCTAAATTTTGGCCAGCCATTACAGCGGTTTTAATTATTGCCTGCCCCTGTGCTTTGCTGCTTAGTAATTCTTTTACAAATGGCCATATACTGTACTGGTTCGATAAAGGAAAGTGCTATCTGCGTGATGCTATGGTGTTGGAAAAAATGGCAAAAATTACCCATATAGTTTTTGACAAAACAGGGACACTTACAACCAATGGTAAATACACTATCAGCTACGAAGGCGATTTATTAATAGATACACACAAACAATTAATAGCTTCTGTGGCGTTTCAAAATAATCATCCATTGAGCAAAGCTGTTGTAAAGCATCTTAATATAGAAACAATAGAAGTTACATCTTTTAAAGAAACAGCAGGGAAAGGATGCGAAGCATGGATTGCCGATAAATATGTAAAATTGGGAAGTCCTGAATTTGTTTTTGGCTCAAAAGGAAATACTAAAACTGGGAGTATAGTGGCCTTTAAAATAGATGAAGATGTAAAAGGTTATTATATATTACAAAATCATTTTCGTAAAGGCTTGCCTTTACTTATAGAGCGATTACAAAAAAAATACTCCGTTTCGGTAATTAGTGGTGATAATAATACTGCAAAGCAATCTCTGGAATCGCTTACCAAAAATCAGTCTCCTTTACTTTTTTTTCAAACCCCAGAAGACAAGTTAAAATACATAGAAAAACTACAGAGTGAGGGTCAAAGTGTAATGATGATTGGCGATGGTCTTAATGATGCAGGCGCTTTAAAACAAAGCGATGTAGGTATCGCAGTAACAGAAAACACCAATAATTTTTCACCTGCCTGCGATGGTATTCTTTACGCCGAAAAGTTGCAGATGCTAGACCAGTTTATTTATTTGGCAAAAACCTCCAAACGTATAGTGGTAGCATCTTTCGTAATTTCTATTTTATACAATCTAGTTGGGTTATCGTTTGCGGTGCAGGGTAATTTAAAGCCTGTAGTGGCCGCAATTTTAATGCCTTTAAGTAGTATAAGCATCGTTGCTTTTACTTGGTTGGCAGCTCAGGTGGCCGGTAGAAAATTATTGTAAAGTTGCCTTGCTGCCTGCATTTAAATTGGCTGTTTTAATGTTGGGCTATTTACATGATAAAAATCATGTTAGCTGGTGCGATGAATCATTATTCGGCTTACGAAGCATAGATAGTTTTGTACTATAAAATGTTACACATGTCAGTAATTCTTCTCCTTATTGCAGTAAGCATACTGGTAGCCTGCGGGTTTCTGTTTGCTTTTTTATGGAGTGTAAAAGATGGGCAATATGATGATGAATATGCACCATCTGTAAGGATATTATTTGATGATGAGCCACCTGAAAAGGCAGTTCTACCTTAATTTTTTTTGTAAAACAACGCTTAACAATAATCAATACAAATATGCAAGAACCAATTGAAACCTTTGGTGATGAGAGGTCAACAAATAACCCAGTTGATAATACACCACAAACAATGCAGTTGCCCAATGAGCAGTTTTATTACGATAATAAAATTGTAAAAGCTTTTGCTTATGCTACCATGTTTTGGGGCCTTACCGCAATGTTAATCGGAGTGCTTGCAGCGTTTCAATTAGCTTTTCCTGCATTGAATTTTAATTTTGCACCAACTACATTTGGCAGGATAAGGCCAGTGCATACCAATGCTGTAGTTTTTGCATTTGTGGGCAATGGTATTTTTATGGGGGTTTACTATAGTTTGCAGCGGTTACTTAAAACCAGAATGTTAAGCGATAGGCTTAGTTGGACTCATTTCTGGGGCTGGCAAAGCATTATTGTTGCAGCTGCTATAACATTGCTTGCAGGCTTTACCACCGGTAAAGAGTATGCCGAACTGGAATGGCCCATAGATATTGCCATTACATTGGGATGGGTAGTATTTGGTGTAAATATGTTTGGCACCATTATTAAAAGAAGGGAACGCTATCTCTACGTTGCCATTTGGTTTTTTATTGGCACTTGGGTTACGGTGGCCATGTTGCACATCGTTAATTCGTTTGAATTACCCGTTTCATTTATGAAGAGTTATAGCTGGTATGCCGGTGTGCAGGATGCTCTTGTGCAATGGTGGTATGGTCATAATGCAGTAGCATTTTTTCTCACTACACCTTACCTGGGGCTGATGTATTATTTTATACCAAAAGCAGCTAACAGGCCGGTGTATTCATACCGCTGGAGTATCATCCATTTTTGGGCATTAATTTTTATTTATATCTGGGCAGGGCCGCACCACTTACTATACACCGCTTTGCCCGATTGGGCACAATCTGTTGGTACAGCTTTTAGCTTAATGCTGATATTACCCAGTTGGGGTGGCATGCTTAATGGCCTTATGACCCTGCGTGGTGCATGGGATAAAGTACGGGAAGAACCGGTGCTGAAATTTTTTGTAGTGGCACTTACCTGCTATGGTATGGCCACTTTTGAAGGGCCGATGCTAAGCCTTAAAAGTGTAAGTGCTATTGCACATTATACCGATTGGATTGTAGCACACGTACATATCGGTGCTTTAGGATGGAATGGCTTTCTCACTTTTGGTATTTTGTATTGGCTTATTCCCCGCATTTTTCAGACATCCCTGTATAGTAAAAAGATGGCTTCTACCCATTTTTGGATAGGCACTTTAGGTATTATATTGTATGCCATACCCATGTATTGGGCAGGTTTTACCCAGGCTTTAATGTGGAAGGAGTTTACGCCGGATGGTAATTTGAAATACCAATTTCTGCAAACAGTTACGGATATAATCCCTATGTATATTCTTCGGGGTGTAGGCGGTTTACTTTACCTGGTAGGTGCAGTAATGATGGTGTATAATATTTTTAAGACTGTAAAAAAAGGAACACTACTGGCCAATGAATTCGCCCAGGCTCCTGCATTAGCTAAGGTATTTAAGCCAGTAGGCAAAATGCACTGGCATACTGTAATAGAGAGAAAACCCATGCGGATGCTGGTTTTTAGCTTGATAGTAGTAGGTATTGGCGGTGCCATAGAGATAATTCCTACCTTTTTAATTAAGAGTAATATACCAACTATTGCATCTGTAAAACCATACACGCCGTTGGAATTGCAGGGGCGGGATATCTACATCCGAGAAGGCTGTTACACATGCCATTCGCAAATGATACGTCCGTTTAGGGATGAAGTGGCACGGTATGGAGAATATAGTAAGGCTGGTGAATTTGTGTACGACCATCCTTTTCAATGGGGTAGTAAAAGAACCGGCCCCGATTTGGCAAGAGAAGGCGGTAAGAACCCCGATAGCTGGCATTATAACCACATGGATAATCCTACTAGCATGTCTCCGGGAAGCATTATGCCCAGGTACAGTTGGCTACTAGATAATGACCTTGATACAGCAAGTACACCTGCAAAAATTAGGGCTATGCAAACCCTGGGTGTGCCATACGAAAAGGGTTATGATAAAATAGCTAATGCAGACCTGATGATACAGGCAAATGCCATTAGAATTAATTTAAAAATATCCAAGATTAATACTGCGGCTAACAAGGAAATCATCGCTATGATAGCGTATCTGCAACGATTAGGTAAAGACATAAAGGGAGATCAAAAGCCCTCAGTCACTTTCAAATAAGGCATCCTGTTTTAATCTTAAATTTTTTTTGATTATGAAATTTATAAACTATCTCAAATCTATTTCAGGGATAAGTATTTATCCTATGATTTCGCTGTTCATTTTTGTTATTTTTTTTCTGGGTGTTACCTGGTATGTATATAAAACACCCCGCAAAGAAATGCAGGCTAAAGGCCATATTCCCTTAGACTAATTTATTACGATCTAACACTTTTTTACTATGAATATTTTATTTAAAAAATTGACTTTTCTTAAAAAATCGGCTGCCTTTCTGGTAGGTGGTATGCTTACAGTTTCTCCGGTATTGGCACAGCCGCCTGTACCTGATACTATGGCCAATCCACTAGCACAGGTGCTCATAATTATTATCGCCGTTTTGGCTGTGGCCATTGGTATTTTGGCAAATGTGGTAAATGGTGCTGCAAGTGTTTTTCGGCAAAAAATGAGGAAGGATAGAGAAGCGGCTGTGAATGATGGTAATCTTCCCAAATTCTTACTGGTATTGTTTTTTTTAGTAGGCGGAAGTGCTTTTATTCCAGTTATAGCTCAGGGAGTATCTACAGTTGCTCCGGCAGTAGATTCCAGTATTAATGGGCTTACTCCCTTTGTTTTTTATCTGCTGATAACGGTAATAGGCGTTGAGATTATTATAATGCTGGCATTAATTTATCAGTTAAAATTTTTGATGGGTTTAGAAAAGGTACGGGTGGTTAAATTAGAAAAAGAGGCGCCGGCTTTTTCTCAGAAATTACAAGTTTGGTGGGAGAAAATTAATGCTTCCAAATCTATTGAACAGGAAGCTGATATAGATTTGAAACATGATTATGATGGCATTCGGGAGCTAGATAATGCCGTGCCGCCATGGTGGCGTTGGGCCTTTATTTTTACTATCGTATTCGGGCTGGGTTACTTGTGGCGGTACCATGTGGCCAAAAGTGCCCCTTTACAAAAAGAAGAGTTTGTAATAGCTATGCAAAAGGCCGAAACTGAGAAGGCAGAATACTTAAAAAATGCTGGCGAAAAGGTAGATGAAAACACGGTAGCAATGTTGGATGGTAATGCCATAGCAGCAGGAAAATCTTTATTTACACAAAACTGTATCGCATGCCACGGGCCAGATGGGCAGGGTGGGCCAGTGGGGCCTAATCTTAGCGACGAATATTGGTTACATGGCGGCAAAATCAGCGAAATATTTAAATCTATTAAATACGGTTGGCAAGAGAAAGGTATGCGGAGTTGGAAAGAAGATTTTAGTCCGCTGCAAATGGCTCAGTTATCCAGTTTTGTAACGAGCCTGAAAGGGGTAAAATTGCCAAATCCAAGAGAACCTCAAGGTGATTTATATGTAGAAGTAGCAGATAGCAGCAGTATGGCTGTAAAAGAAATTACCGCCAAATGATAACCAACGAAATTCTTACTGATGACCCCACCTTTCGTGACAGGATTCCTACGGTAACAGAAACAGGTAAACGCCGCTGGATGTATTTGTGGCAGCCCAAAGGGAAATGGTACACAAGGCGTAGTATTTTAAGCGTGGTGTATGTTTTTGTTTTTTTCTCTTTACCATTTATTAAAATTAATGGTAACCATGCCATGCTGCTCAATATTGTTGAAGGTAAATTTTCAATACACGGCATGGTTTTTTGGCCACAGGATTTTTTCATTTTTGGTTTGGCCATGGTTTCGTTTGTCGTGTTTATCGTTTTGTTTACCATGATTTTCGGCAGGATATTTTGTGGCTGGGCATGTCCTCAAACCATTTTTATGGAAATGATTTTTCGCCGTATTGAATGGTGGATAGAAGGAAATCCAAATCAGCAAAAAGCTTTGAATAACGGTCCCTTGACTGGCGAAAAAGTATTTAAGAAAACGCTAAAACATTTTTCGTTTTTTGCACTTTCGTTTATCATTGCCAATACCTTTCTATCCTACATCATTGGTACCAATCAGTTGTTTCTTATAATGAGGGAACCAGTAGCTGCACACATTGGTGGCTTTGCAGCTATTGTTGGCTTTACGTTTGTATTTTATGGGGTATATGCCTTTATGAGAGAAATAGTATGTACCGTAGTTTGTCCTTACGGAAGGCTGCAAGGCGTTTTGCTGGATAAAAATACGGTTGTAGTTGCTTACGATTACAACCGTGGCGAACCCAGGGCTAAAGGCAAACATACCGAAGGAGATGCTTTGGGGGATTGCATTGAGTGCCACCAATGCGAAGTAGTATGCCCCACCGGTATCGATATTAAGAATGGAACCCAGTTAGAATGCATTAACTGCACTGCATGTATAGATGCCTGTAACCATGTTATGGATCGCATTGGAAAGCCGCAGGGGCTGATACGTTTTGCATCCGAAAATGAAATAGTTACCAGACAACCATTTAGGTTTACCACAAGGATGAAAACGTATAGTGGCGTGTTGTTATTGTTGCTGGCTGCTATCAGTTTTATGCTTATTACCCGCAGCGATGTACAGGTGTCTGTATTAAGGGCAAAGGGGCAATTGTACCAAGAAGTTGGTAAGGATAGCCTGAGTAATTTATACACCATAAACCTTACTAACAAAACGCACACTGCTGTTGAGTTGGTGCTACAGGTTGAGAACATGAAAGGTGAAATAAGATTTATTGGACACGGCAAAATGGGTGTTGGCGAAGAAGCGCAACATGAGGCTATGTTCTTTTTGATTATCAACAAGCATGAACTGAAAAAAAGAGAAACTGAAATGAATATTGGTGTATATCAAAATGGTAAAAAAATACATACCGTAAAGACTAGTTTTTTAGGATATGTGGAGTAGTCTGCTGAAAGAGCCATCTCATTTAATCACAATTTTAAAACAAAACCAATGCAAATAAACTGGGGTAAAAAACTGATGATTGTTTATATAGTATTTGTGCTGGGGATGGGCTTTATGGTGTACCAATGCACCCGCCAAAAAACAGAAATGGTAACAAGTAATTATTACGAAAAGGAATTGAAATACCAGGAAGTAATTGATGGCTTGCAAAATGCGAATAATCTTGCTACAAACATATCTATTACACAGGCGGATAGCACTTCTCTGATACTGGTAATGCCGCCAGAAGCCATGCAGGCAAGGGGTTTGGTAGAATTCTACAGACCAAGTGATGCAGCAATGGATTTTTCAGCCACCCTACTAACGGATAGTGATGGTAGGCAATTTTTCGAAAAAGTAAAATTTAACAATGGCCAGTATATAGTAAAAGTTCAATGGGAAAAAGACGGTCAGAATTTCTATGCTGAGCAATCAATTTTTATTCAATAAAAGAATGGTAATTCAAATCATTATATCAGCTTTTATACTGGGCTTTGCCGGCAGCTTTCATTGTGTGGGTATGTGTGGCCCTATTGCATTGGCAGTGCCAAATAAAGGCATTAGCGAAGTGGGCAGGTGGTGGTCTTTTGTTATTTATTTATTTGGCAAAACAATTACTTACACCATCGCCGGTTTGGTGTTTGGGTTATGTGGAAGACAACTTATAGAAAGTGGTTTTCAACAATTGTTATCCATATTTCTAGGTGTTATTTTATTTGTACTTGCGGCGCTGATGCTACTTAAAAATAAGGCTTACCACAACAATCCGTTGCAGGCGTTTATCAGTAATAAACTAATTCCGGTTTTTGGTAAACTATTAAAAAACCCAAACCGGATAACACCTTTTTTATTAGGTATGGTAAATGGATTATTACCCTGCGGTTTGGTATATGTTGGTTTGTTGGGGGCCACGGCCACAGGGAGTATTTTTTCAGGGGCATTGTTTATGTTTTGTTTTGGTATTGGCACCATGCCGGTTATGTTTTCCTTTCTGGCACTTGCAGGTAGGTTTAGTTTTTCCCTGCGTAATAAAATAAAAAATGCAACGCCATATTTCATTGCTTTTGCAGGTGTCATGCTTATACTCCGTGGCATGAATCTTGGCATTCCATTTTTAAGCCCTCATCTTGAATATATGATTCAAAAAGGTGGCGGGGTTATTACTTGTCAGCCGTAATATTTTTAGCCCGGCAAAAGCCCAACCCTGATAAGACTGCATTGGGGAACGTTTTAAATCCCGTAGCATTACGGGACTCCGTTCATCTACGTTCCACTATTTGGCTTTACCGGGGCGGTTTGTAAAGCGTAATCCATAAAGTGTATTTACATTTCTATTCCAATTTTCTTCATCAATATCGAAGCATTCAGGCTTTGGCAAATACCTTCTTTTAGTTTGTAATCGAAGAATAATTCTTCGTTGGCTACTTGTACATCAAAATGGTAATTATGTACATGGTTAGGATAGTCGGTAATCAGTTTGGCTAGTTCCAAATCATGTGTGGCTATTATGCCGCAGGCTTGTTGCTTAATTAATTGTTGTATTAAAGCTTTGGAGCCGGTATGCCTGTCTAAAGAGTTAGTGCCACGTAAAATTTCATCCAGCAAAAGAAAGATTTTTTCTTTTTTATTTACAGCATCAATAATTTCTTTTAGCTTCTTTAATTCGGCATAAAATGTAGATGTACTTTCTTCCAGATTATCGCTGATCCGCATCGTGCTGATTACGGGCATTCGGCTAAATTTTGCAGCTGCTGCACACACCGGCATGCCTGCCATTCCCATTACAAGGCCAAGGCCTGTGCTTCGTAAAAAGGTACTTTTACCAGCCATATTGCTACCTGTAATAATCGCTATTTTCCCAAGGTCTTCTGTGGTAAAAGAACTGGTTACTCTTTTTGCTGCAGCTATCAGCGGATGGCCTAGTGCAGTAACAGTAAAGGTTCCATGCTCTGGTGCTATCTGCGGAAAAGTCCAGTCTGGATGGTTAAATGCTATACTTGCCATGCTATTTATGGCTTCCATTTGGCCAAGGGCATCAAACCAATTCATGATTTTTTCTTTGTTGGCTTTCTTCCATTTTTCAAACGAAAGCATTTGTTGCAAATCCCAAAAGAGTAAGATGTTCAGCGGAATAAAAGCTACGGGATTGAGCCTTATATCTAGCCTGCTCAAAATGCCATTCAGTGTTCTTACACTCACCGAAGCTTTGAAATTTCCAACAGTAAATTGTTGTTGGTTTTGCAGCAGCCAATCAGCTTTAAACGATTGATTTTCTATATGCCCGATGCTGTTAGATAAGGTAGAAATCTCGGGTGCTATTTTATTGAGCGTATTGTAAGTAGGCGTTGTTTTTTTGCTGATATAACCGGTTATTAAAAAGAAAACGAGCAGCGCCAGATTGAACCATTTTGTTTCAATATCATCAACGGCATACAATACTGTAATGGTTATTATAATAGCAGGGCCAATAAAGCGGATGGCTTGCCAAAAGGGTTTGGTAAAAAATGGATCGTCTGTTTCCAGCCAGGTTTTTATTTTTTGTTGTGTAGCAATGGTAACTGGTTCTGCAAGGCCATGGGCATGCAACTGTTGCCGCCATTCGTATTGTGGTTGTAGCTCTTTGGCGGCCTCTTGCCGTTGTATAATAGTATTGGTTTCAGCAGCTTGCAGCAGCCAGTTTGCTAATGTGGCACCACCTTGTTCAGATGCTGTTCTGTTTATAAATTGGTACAGCGAAGCCTTACCAAAAATATCCAGATCATTTGCGTAGGGGTGCAGGGGTGGTAAAAAACCAGCACCATTTGGTTGGGCAAAATACTGGCCATTGGCAGCATCAAGTTCTTGCTCGTTTATAGCTAAAAGGCGGTTGTAATTGTCTATTTTTTTTCCCTTATTAATAGCTACTACAACTAGTCTAAAAAATGCTGCCACACAGATTGCTGATATGCCAATGGCGAGGGTAATGCTACTTTCTTTTAAAAAATAGATAGCAGCAATAGCTAATACAATAGCAGCCAGACGCCCCCACGAAACAAGGGATTTTTGCTTGATTAAAACGGTACGATCAGCCGTTAAAGTAGTTATACGGCTTTTATAAATTTCGGTAGGATTTGTGTTGCTCATTCTTTGGTGAAAATATAGAAAATGAGCTTATGTAAATGATGGGGCAAGTCTGTGTTGTCTTTTTAACCCATCTTCGTACAAATACAAAGCGCATGGAAGAAACTATTTATCAGGGCATCATCACTTTCATTAACCATGAAAAGCAATATGCCACTATTGATTACAAATCTGATAGTAAAAAAAAGACTATCACCTGTAAGGTTGGGGCTATGGAGCAGCTAAAATCGGATGCGAATAAAAACACCAGGAAACTCCACCATTTCAGGGTAGGGGATGAGGTTAATTTTGAAATAAAACTTACCGACCGTGGCGATAGGATGACCGCTTACAATGTTCGCTTTTTATACAATACTGCACTGGAGCTATTGCTAAATAAAGCACAGGTAGAAAACCGTTTTTTAGGTTTCTTAAAAATGGCCGATGGACAATTTTTTGTAAAGGAACTGGATAGCTATATTTTTTTCCCGGTAGTATTAAGCAAGTGGGAAAAAGAGCCTGACGAAAAGGTTTTTAACGAAGCAGTGGATTTTAGGTTGATCAATCTGGACAAACCAAAAAGCCTCTCCGCCGAATTATTTGTACACGAATACATACCTGAGTACAAGAGTGCTTTGCATTATTACAAAAACAAAATACCAGTAGCAGCCACTGTGTTTAAAGTATCTCCTTTTGCAGCGTATCTAAACGTAGTAGGCACCAAAGTGCAGGCCAAAATAGATTTACCAACGGATGGAACGGCGTTGGAAGAAGGTTCCGTAATTAAGGTGATGATTACTTATTTGAGTAATAAAAGAATTGTGGCGGAAAGGGTGTAGGAGAATAATAACTCAAATTTCTACGGACATTATTTTAGATTTGGATGCTGTTTTTTCTTTTATAATTTTAATAGTTAGTAAAAAATAAGAACCAATATGGAAGAAGTATATTATCTCCGAATAAAGAAAAGTTATGCCTCAGCGGTTATTGAAGATTTGAAAAAAATGGATGCGGTAGAAATACTTGAGGAGCCACCCATACCTGAATGGCAAAAAAAAGAAGTTCGCAAAAGGTTAAAGGAATTAAAAAAGAATCCGGAAACTGCAATACCATGGAATCAAGCCATGAAATCCATTAAACAGTTTTAAAGATGGATACATTTGAGATTTCTTTTTCGCCAATGGCTCTTAATGACATTAGAGAGGCAGTACAATATTATGAAGGCTTGAAGCGGGGTAGGAGATAGATTCAATGCTCAACTTCAGGCTACGCTCAATGCTATTAAACGTAACGCCTTTTTTGCCTCTGTTCGTTATGATGATATCAGGGCTGACAGAATAAAGAAATTTCCTTATTTGGTTCAATATCATGTGTTAGAAAATAAGGAGGTTATGGTAATTGCTGTTTATTCTACTTATAAGCAGCCACTATGGGAGTAATTATTGTACTTCCTTCCTTATCCTCACAAACAAATACCCGCTTAACAAAATAATCATCGCCTCAAACAGCAGCAGGTCATTTACTATCAGCTTTGGGTTGCGGCCGATTCTAATACTAGTATTGCCAAGGAAATAAAACAGGGTAACATTCTGGTGATATAAGCTGCCAAAACCAGTGCTGTTTGCCCATTGCTAAAACCGGCCTCTGTAGCATAAACTCAAAACAAGGGCAAAGAAATGGTTACCGCAAATGTTACCAGCAAAAAGCTGAAATAGATGATGCGTTTTGGTGGTAAAAGGCGTTTACTGTAGGAACACGCCTCTAGGTGTGTTCCTACAGTTCCTACTGAGAAATCTACGCAGTTACTTCCGCTTCCGCATAACTACTCACCGGTTCACAAGTACATATCAGGTTTCTATCGCCGAACGTGTTATTTACCCGGGCTACCGATGGCCAGAATTTATTTTCTTTTACATAGCCCAACGGAAATGCAGCGGCTTGGCGGCTGTACGGCTTTGTCCATTCGTCGGCACAAACTAAGTGCTGCGTATGTGGTGCATTTTTTAAGGCATTGTTTAGTTTGTCGGCGGCACCTGTTTCTATGGCTTTTATTTCGTCGTAAATGCTCAGTAAAGCATCGCAAAAGCGATCCAGTTCGGCCTTGTCTTCACTTTCGGTTGGCTCTATCATAATGGTTCCTGCCACGGGGAAGCTCATAGTAGGTGCATGGAAACCGTAGTCTATCAAACGCTTTGCAATGTCTTCGGCCTCTACGCCGCAGCTTTGCTTAAACGGCCGCAGGTCTACAATAAACTCATGTGCACAGGTGCCGTTTTTGCCGCTGTATAAAATGGGGTAAACGTTTTCTATCCTTGCCTTCATGTAATTAGCATTCAGGATGGCCCATTTGGTGGCATCCGTTACGCCGCTTGCTCCCAGCATTTTTATATAAGCGTAGCTGATAAGTAAAATAGAAGCCGAGCCAAATGGAGTAGCACTTACAGCAGATATGGCTTTGTCAGTATTTTTACTGTTTACATGGCCTGGCAGGTACGGTGCCAGTTTTTCATTTACACAAATGGGGCCCATGCCAGGGCCTCCACCACCATGCGGTATGGCGAAGGTTTTGTGCAGGTTCAGGTGGCAAACATCAGCCCCGATATTGCCGGGAGATGTAAGACCTACCTGTGCATTCATATTGGCGCCATCCATATATACAAGGCCGCCGTTATCGTGTATCAGTTGGCAAATGTCGATGATGCTTTCTTCAAACACGCCGTGGGTGCTTGGGTATGTCACCATCAATCCAGCCAGGTTGTCTTTGTATTGTTGTACACGGGCTTGCAGGTCGGCAATGTCTATGTTTCCGGCATCATCGCATTTGGTTACTACCACTTTAAAACCAGCCATCACCGCACTTGCGGGATTGGTGCCATGGGCTGAAATTGGAATTAAAATAATATTTCTATGTGCTTCGTTTCTATCGGCGTGGTAAGCACGGATGGTGAGCAGGCCGGTATATTCGCCTTGTGCACCACTATTGGGTTGCAGGCTTGTGGCCACAAAGCCGGTAATGGAACTCAGCCAGGCTTCCAGTTCGGTAATCATTTGCTGGTAACCCTGCCATTGGCTTGCTGGTGCAAACGGGTGCATTTTGCTAAACTCAGGCCAACTAACCGGCATCAGTTGCGTGGCTGCATTCAGTTTCATGGTGCAGCTACCCAGCGAAATCATCGATGTATTCAGCGATAAATCTTTGTTCTCAAGGCTTTTGAGGTACCGCATCATTTCGCTTTCGCTGTGGTGCGTATTAAAAACGGGGTGGGTTAAAAACGGCGAGGTTCTGGTAAATACAGAAGGTATATTGGTGAGCATCTCCAGGTTTACATTCACCGCAACCGGCGGACAATCAACTGCTTTGCCAAATAATGTTACTATCAGTTCGATGTCTTCAATGGAAGTAGTTTCATCGAGGCTGATGGTAACGTTATTAGCGTTTTTATTAAAAAAGTTAACACCGTTGAGTTCTCCAATTACTGTAACAACATCAGCATCGGGAACCTCAACTGTAATGGTATCAAAAAACGATTGGTTAGTGATTTTGTAAATGGTTCCGTCGCCAATTTTAGGCAAAGCATCAGCCAAAGCTTTTGTTAACAGGCTTACCCTTTCGGCAATGCTTTTAAGTCCTTCTGGTCCGTGATATACAGCGTACATAGCGGCCATATTGGCTAGCAAGGCTTGTGCGGTACAAATGTTCGAAGTCGCTTTTTCACGTTTAATGTGTTGTTCCCTTGTTTGTAAAGCCATGCGCAAGGCACGGTTCCCTTGTGCATCGATGCTTACCCCAATTAAGCGGCCGGGTATGGAGCGCTTAAACTCATCTTTGGTGCTGAAAAAAGCAGCATGTGGTCCCCCAAAACCCATGGGAACGCCAAAGCGTTGGCTGTTACCAATGGCAGCATCGGCACCCAATTCGCCGGGAGGCGTTAATAAAGTAAGGGCTAGTAAATCGGTAGCCATTACTACATAACCACCGGCAGCATGTACTTTTTCTATAAAGCCCTTATAATCTTCTACCGAACCATTGCTATTGGGATACTGAACAATGGCGCCGAAGAAAGTGTTATCTAAATCGGCTGTGTTATAGTCTCCATGCACCAGCTCTATACCTACTGGTAATGAGCGGGTTAACAGCAAATCTTTGGTTTGGGCAAAAATGTTATTGTCAACAAAAAACTTAGGATGGGTAATATTATCTGCTTTGTTTTTTTGGTTGAAAAACATGGTCATGGCTTCGGCTGCTGCTGTGCCTTCGTCTAAAAGGCTGGCGTTGGCTATTGGCAGGCCGGTAAGATCGCTTACCATTGTTTGGTAATTCAGCAAACTCTCTAAACGACCTTGTGCAATCTCCGCCTGATAGGGCGTGTATTGGGTGTACCATCCTGGGTTTTCAAACACATTGCGGA
>JAYUOV010000227.1:0-10573 GCA_043760535.1 Chitinophagaceae bacterium | reverse complement strand
TTTCATCCTCGAATATACACATAATTCAATAGAAATGAGTTACTTATATATTATTAAATATAATACATTAATAATTTTTGGTTTTTAGAGATGCCCTTTATTAGTCCACTTTGCATAGTAACACATTAATAAAAAAAATTAGCCCCGGTAGAAACCGGGGCCGCAACCAAAACTAACTGCTTATGAGAAAATTCTTAATTGATTTGTTTATACTAATAAAACGCTGCTACTAATTGTTTGTTACCTCGTTTTTGTTAAAAAATTTGTAATCGATGCAAGATTTTTTTTGATTATTCTTTTATTTTACTTTTCAACTAACTAAAGATAGATGCAATAAATCTAATAAAGATTACACTTCGTCATCATTTTTTAACCTCTTAACCCTCTTTTAACATTACAAGGCTAATTCTACCACATTAATAGGCTATTTACTCATAAATCCTTTAATAATATCCATTAAACCGGCACCACCTTGTTCGGCTTGTTGCTGTTTGGCACCGCCAGTAAACTGGCTAATGAGATCGCCAATACCGCCGCCGCCAGTATTGCCACCGCCTGTAAACTGGCTAATGAGGTTGCCTATTCCTCCGCCACCACTATTATTACCACCTCCGGTAAATTGGCTGATTAAATTTCCGATACCGCCACCACTATTTCCGCCACCGCCTGTAAGGCTGCTAATGATGCCACCTATATCAAAACTGTTATTGTTCTGATCGCCTGTACGTTTTACCAGTTTGCTTATTACAATTGGTATAAGGGTGGATGCCAAGCCAATAGCCACATTTTTATTGATACCCAATTTGGAAGTGATGCTATCTAAAAAGCCACCTTGAATATTTTGAGCCACCGGGCTGCTCATTACCTGAGCCGAGCTTTTACTGTTAAACAAAGCAAGCACTTCTTCTCCTTGCCCATTAGCTAGTGCATTCTGCAAACCGCTTGCCACGGCATTTGTTGCTTCTGCTACTACTTCGTCGTTTTGTTCGTTGGGCACATCGGGGTTTTCTACTACGTTATCCTGAGAAAACTCCTTTACCAGGCTTAAAAGATTTTCGAGCATTTTTTATTTTTTAGTTGTCAATAATAATTTTCGTACAAGATAACTATTCTTTTCAAACAGACACGCTAACAGAATAATGATTTGCCTATAAGTTAATTCATGTCCTGATTGGCCATCTTTTCAGCATTTTCAGCCATTTGTAACTGGTCTAAAAACTCTTCTATTTCGCCATTAATTACGGCGTCTAGGTTATAAACTGTAAGCCCAATACGGTGGTCTGTAACTCTGCCCTGTGGCCAGTTGTAGGTTCGTATTTTGGCACTTCGGTCGCCGGTACTAACCAGGGTTTTGCGGTGGCGGCTTATTTCATCCTCCTGCTTACGCACCTGCTCTTCGTACAGTTTCGTACGCATCATGTTGGTGGCTTTTTCTCGGTTGCCCAGCTGGCTACGTTCGGTTTGGCAGGTAATTACGGTGCCAGTTGGTACGTGGGTCAGCATCACTTTTGTTTCTACTTTATTTACATTTTGGCCACCTGCACCACCACTCCGGCTCGTTTCCATTTTAAGATCACTTTCCTTCAATTCAAAATCCACCTCTTCGGCTTCGGGCATTACGGCTACGGTGGCGGCACTTGTATGCACCCTGCCCTGGGTTTCGGTATTGGGTACTCGCTGTACACGGTGTACACCACTTTCAAATTTTAGCGTGCCGTACACATCTTCGCCGCTAACTTCTATTATTACCTCTTTATAACCGCCCACAGATCCTTCGCTTTCGCTTACAAGGGCAGTTTTCCAGCCACGCTTGCCACAGTAACGCATGTACATACCCAGCAAGTCGCCAGCAAAAAGGCTGGCTTCATCGCCGCCGGTTCCGGCCCGAATTTCCAAAATTGCGTTTTTATCGTCCTGCGGATCTTTGGGTATCAGCAGCTTACGCAATTTGGCTTCCAGTTCATCTTTTTTAGCTTCGTAACCGGGTAGTTCTTCTTTGGCTAGTTCCCTCATTTCTTCATCGCTACCGTTTAGCAGTTCTTTGCTAAATTCTATATCGTCTAGCACTTTTTTGTATTCTTCAAAAGGCAATACAATGTTTTCCAGCTGCCGGTATTCCTTGCTGTATTTGCTAAATTCTTTGCCATTGGCCACTATCTCGGGGTTAGTTAGTGCCACACCCACCTGCTGAAACCGGCCTTTGATGGCTTCTAATTTGTCAATCATAATTGTTGTTCTTTATCTGATAAAACCGGGAAAAGAAGCTGGGCGTAACCGCTACAAAAAACCGGCGGCAGACAGGCTACCTACTATAAGTTCTCGGCCGCATATTTACAGGTTAGCTTCGCTTTACACAAAAAACATTGCGACCTGTGGGCTTTCCGTTACTCTAGTACCGACTATTTCGGGAATCCCTTACGCAAGGCCTCAGCTTTTCAATTCCTTTACCCGGTAGCAAAAATACCAGTTTAGCCATTGTTGTGGTTAGGTACTTTTGCAGTATGGGTATTTTAAAATTTCGGGCTACACAATTGTTCGATGGCTATCGGTTATTGGACGGTGATCATGTACTTGTAACCGATGAAAAAGGTATTGTACAAAAAATAATTCAACACGAAAATGCAGGCGGCGATGTGCAGCAGTTGGATGGCATCGTAACACCGGGTTTTGTAAACGCCCACTGCCACCTAGAGCTGAGCCATTTAAAAGGGATGATACCCGAACACACCGGTCTGGTAGATTTTGTTTTTACCGTAGTTACCCAACGCCATTTGCCCGAAGAAGCTATTGCACAAGCCATTAGCAATGCCGAAGCCGAAATGCTGGCAAACGGCATTGTAGCTGTAGGCGACATTTGCAACGACAAAAGCAGCTTTTTGCAAAAGCAAAAAGGCCGCATGGCCTATTATAATTTTATAGAAACAAGCGGCTGGCTGCCAGAGGTAGCCAAGGCAAGGTTTGAGCGGAGCAAAGAAATGTACGAATTGTTTTCATCGTCCACCGTCAACAGTCAACGGTCAACGGTAAACGGTCGATGGTCTATTGTTCCCCATGCTCCATATTCCGTTTCTAACGAATTATGGCTTCGGATACAACCTTTCTTTGAAGGCCATACGGTAAGCATCCACAATCAGGAAACGGCTTTTGAAGACGACTTTTTTAGAGCCGGCACAGGTGATTTTATTAGGATGTACCAAAAAATGAATCTTAACAATAGCTTTTTTATACCCACCGGTACTACAAGCCTGCAATCTTATTTAGCTAAAATGAAAGCTGCCGGGCAAGTGCTGCTGGTACATAATACATTTACCACCGAAGCGGATATGGTGTATGCCCATAACCAGCATCCGCATATCTATTGGTGCCTTTGCCCCAATGCCAATAAGTATATAGAAAACGCTCTGCCGCCTGTAGAATTATTAAGAAAACAGCACTGCAATATTGTGTTGGGTACCGATAGCCTGGCAAGTAACCACAGCCTTAGTATTTTGGATGAAATGAAAACAATTGGAAAGCATTTTAAAAATATTTGGCTAAGCGAAATGCTGGGATGGGCAACCATTAATGGCGCCAAAGCACTTAAAATGCATGACCAATTGGGCAGTTTTGAAAAAGGGAAACAACCAGGAGTGGTGTTAATAGAAAATTTGGATAATGGAAAATTACAAACGCAAACGAGAGTAAGAAGATTGGTGTAACAGTACTTTTTATTATATACTAAATTATTATAACTTATCTGCTTTTTATTTATTGTAAGATAGCCAACAATTGTACCCATATACTTTTACCGATGTGTTATGGTGTGGCTATCCATTGGCTTCTTCTCTGGGCTTTCTTATCATCATTTAGCGCTGCTAGCTCTTTGCTCACTATTGTCAGCAGTTTCCTTTAGCTTGGTATCATGAACATTATAGAAACATTCTACCATGCTTTTCAGCAGAAGGATTATAAAACGATGCAGCAATGCTACCATGCCGATGCCGCATTTACCGACGAAGTATTTGTAAACCTAAATGCAGCACAAGTAAAAGCCATGTGGCAAATGCTGATTGGTGCAGGCAAAGACCTGCAACTCATTTATAAAAATGTGGAGATGAATGGCAATACTGCTTCGGCCAACTGGATTGCTACCTATACTTTTTCTTTAACGAAAAGAAAAGTAGTGAACGATATAGAAGCTGTGTTTGAGTTAAAAGAGGGCCTAATTTACCGCCACCGCGATCGGTTTAATTTTTATAATTGGAGCCGAATTGCCTTTGGAGCAAAAGGCGTTTTATTGGGATGGCTTCCGTTTTTTCGTAAAAAAATACAGCAAGTTTCTATGCAAAAGCTGAATGCTTTTATGAAGAATAATGGACAATAGGTCATTTGCATATTCTCACATTTCCACATTTTCTCACTTCATTTGCTGAAGAATTTTTTTACCAATTTTACCAGCCGCTTTTACAGGGCTTGTGGCAGTACCTGTAAAGAATCCACTAATTACTATTTCTCTTATTTTTATATCTACCAGCTTAATAGTCATTTGGTTTATAAATGTTGATTTTCCAACAATATCGACCGTACCCAAACCCATTAAAATATAATCCATCTGTAAAGAATCGGCCGAGCTGTATAGCTGTGCTATATCCATATTTTCTTTTAGAAAAAGGTTAGTAACGCTAAAGCCAGCTTGCTGCAAATAGGGCTGCATGGCTTCGCCTACCGACTGGCCAATGCACAGGCAAATGGTATCTTGAGATGGCAAACGGTTTCGCTTTTTTGTAGCAGTTATTTTTATATTGCCAATACCTACTTTTTTACCTTTTAATTCTGCTGGCTTTTGCACATAAGCTTTTGTAGTGCAGCTAAAAAATATAATAGAGATGATGGCTAAAAAAAATGTGACACGTAATGTCATGATGTTTTGCGTTTACTTTAATTTTTAATAGAGCTGTTATTCAAAAGTGATATCATTTGGCAGCAAAAGTTTTTAAACTCAGACAAGCTTTTAATTCAATCGTACTGCGGTTGCGCATCCAGTTTTACAGGATATAATCACTACGTTCATTGTCACGAAACGGAGCAATGTCGGTAAGGCTAATGAAATCTTGCATATAGTTTTGGTAAACAACAATCTCAGCACCCTTTACTGTTATTGTTTTGCTTTTAGACGTTTTTCAAAATTTAAGAAATTTCAGATTGGTTTTTTAAACCCCTCGAATTCGAGAGGTTTAAAAAACCCTTATTCCGTTACATCTTTCTCTTCCTCTTCAAACTTCTCCGGCCGCATCTGCGGAAATAGCAACACATCCTGTATGCTCGGCTGGTTGGTCATCAGCATGGCCAATCTGTCTATACCAATGCCGATGCCACTTGTAGGCGGCATGCCATATTCCAATGCCCGGAGGAAATCATGGTCTATAAACATGGCTTCGTCATCGCCACGTTCCATCAGTTTTACCTGTTCTTCAAAACGTTCTCTCTGATCTATTGGATCATTAAGTTCAGTGTAAGCATTGGCCAGTTCCTTACCATTTATCATTAATTCAAAACGCTCCACAAGCCCGGGTTTGCTACGGTGCTTTTTAGTAAGTGGGCTCATTTCAATAGGGTAATCTATTATAAACGTTGGCTGCGTATAGGTATGCTCACTTGTGGCCCCAAAAATTTCATCAATCAGTTTGCCTTTTCCAATATTGCCCGGCACGGCAATGTTTAGTTGCTTGCACACATCCCGTAAACCGGCTTCGTCCATTTCGCTTACATCTATGCCCGTATTTTCTTTTATAGAATCGTGTATGCTAATGCGTTTAAACGGTGCTTTAAAACTCAGCATTTTATCACCTACCTGTACATTGGTAGTGCCGTGGAGGGCAATGGCTATTTTTTCAAAAAGCTGCTCGGTTATTTCCATCATCCATAAATAATCTTTGTAAGCGGTGTACCATTCCAGCACGGTAAATTCCGGGTTATGGGTACGGTCCATGCCCTCGTTACGGAAGTTGCGGCTAAACTCGTACACCCAATCAAAGCCACCTACGATGAGGCGTTTCAGGTACAGCTCGTTGGCTATGCGTAAGTAAAAAGGTACATCCAATGCATTGTGGTGTGTGGCAAACGGCCTTGCCGCCGCACCACCGGGAATGGCCTGCAATACCGGCGTATCCACTTCTAAAGCGCCTTGTGCATTTAAAAAATCCCGGATGGTATTCATCATAATTGTCCGTTGCAAAAAGGTCTTTTTTACATCGGGGTTAATAATCAGATCGGCGTACCGCTGACGGTATTTGAATTCGGGATCGGTAACAGCATCAAAGGTTTGGCCATCAAGCTCTTTTACTACCGGCAGGGGTTTTAAAGATTTGGTTAGCAAAACCAGCTCCGAAACGTGTACAGAGGTTTCACCGGTTTTGGTAGTAAAAACATAGCCTTTTACACCAACGATATCGCCGATGTCGGTTAGTTTCTTCCAAACATTATCGTAGAGAGTTTTGTCTTCGCCGGGGCAAATGTCATCCCGTTTTACATAAAGCTGTATGCGGTCGCTGCTATCCTGCAACACAGCAAAAGATGCTTTGCCCATATCTCTTACACCCATGATGCGGCCGGCTAGGCACACATTGGCAAAGTCGGCCTTGTTTTCTTCTCCCTTATAGTGTTGCTTAATAGTGGCTGCCAAAATATTTACCGGATATAATGGTGCCGGATACGGATCTATTCCAATGCTTTGTAAGGTGGCCAGTTTTTCACGGCGTATTATTTCCTGTTCGCTTAAATGCTGCATAATGTGTAACTGCTTTTTTATAATGGCGGCAAAGATAGTTGCATGAAGGATAGGGCAGCAGCCTCAGGAAAAGGAACGAATTTTGTTCATGTTTTGAAGTGCATCTTTCTAAAAACTATTAAACGAACCAGATACCTGTTTTTGTGGTTCTAAAATGTAAATTAGCCTCGAAGGGTAGTAGTTTTATAAAAATGAGTTTGTTACCTTCACCTTCTTGAAAAAAATTGTACCCATACTTTTACTAATGGTTATAAGTGTAAACCATCTCAACATCATAGATGCGATTGTACATTATTACACCTGTTTCCAAATAGATAATGGAAAGACTCAAAAGGACTTTCTGAACGATGAAGAAACCGAAAAGGGAAATGAAGCAAAAGACAAAACTGAAGAACAGGAGAAATATTATACAGACAATCATTACTTACTAGCCAATAAATTTCAACCATCGAACTGCGTTCAGTTTGTTTGCTACAGCACTACTTTAAAAAAGCATCCTTACCAGGACAATGATATACAGCCGCCCAAAGCTGTTTAAGGTGATTTTCTATTCTTACTTTATTGGTTAGTTTTTTATTAAAGTAGCATTGTTACTTAAATTGATTGTAGTATTTACCATACAAAATTTGTAGAAAAATGGCTTTGCAAAATGCTATTTTGAACAGACATTAAAGCCTGATACAACAATTTGATTACTTAAAACAAAGCTGAAATTTTCAGGCTGGCAATATTCGACATCTACATTTTTTCAGCATCCAAATTTTGCCTTAAGGGCAAAAGAATAAGTACCATTTATGGCATTCAGCACTAAAAATTTTAAAACAGATTTGCCTTCGGGGCTAGTAGTATTCTTGGTGGCTTTGCCCCTTTGTTTGGGTATATCATTAGCCTCCGGAGCCCCATTTTTTAGTGGCTTAATCTCAGGTATTATTGGCGGTATCGTAATTGGTTCTTTAAGTAGTTCTAGGCTTAGTGTAAGTGGCCCGGCGGCAGGGCTTGCAGCACTGGTACTGGCGGCTATTACCAATATCGGCACATTCGATTTGTTTCTCTGTGCTGTGTTAATAGCTGGTTTGCTGCAAATATTAATGGGACTTGCAAAATTGGGTGGTATTGCCAATTATTTTCCATCGAGTGTAATTAAGGGCATGCTTACCAGTATTGGTATTTTAATTATTGCCAAACAGATCCCACATGCTGTAGGGTACGATAAAGACTCTAAAGGCGAACTTTCTGAAATGTTTTCGGCAGGTGATGAAGACTGGCACCAACTGCTACAGCCTTTACAGCATATAGATCTTGGGGCCTTATTTATTTGCGTTATCGCTGTAATTATAATGGTGGTTTGGGATAAACCATTTATTAAGAAGCGGATGAAATTTATTCCGGGGGCACTAATAGCCGTTATTGCATCGGTGCTGATTAACGAATTGTTTAAACTGACCAATAGCGGCTTTGCATTATCGGGTGAACACCTGGTGCAAATTCCGGCTGCTAAAAATGCGTCGGAATTTTTTAGCTTTTTTACATTACCCGATTTCAATGGGTTTTTAAACAGCAAAGTAATTGTTACGGGTTTTATGATTGCTATTATCGCCTCTTTAGAAACCTTATTAAGCATCGAAGCCGTGGATAACCTGGATCCTGAAAGAAGGGTAACCAATACCAACAGAGAATTATTGGTTCAGGGTTTTGGTAATACAGTTGCAGGTTTAATTGGCGGATTACCCATTACCAGCGTAATTGTGCGTAGTAGTGCCAATTTACATGCTGGTGCCAAATCGAAGCTGTCAACCATTTTTCATGGCCTGTTGCTTTTGCTCAGCGTAATTGTACTTCCAACTTTACTAAACTTTATACCAAGGGCTGCATTGGCCGCCATATTGCTACTTACCGGGTACAAACTTTGTAAAATTTCGGTGTTCAAAAAGGTTATCAGCAATGGTAAAAATCAGTTCATACCGTTTTTTGTAACCGTAGCAGTCATAATTTGTATTGATTTGTTGGGCTTGTATAAACCATTAAAAGGCGAAGGATTGCTGGTGGGTGTATTAGCTGGTATTGTAGTTGCTCTTGGAGCAATATTGCACGGCAACCTTAAAAATTCGTATTTTTTTCATAAGGGCAAGCACCAAGATGGTGATGTAATTAAAATGGAATTGTCTGAGGAACTTTCTTTTTTAAACAAAGCCTCTATAAGGCAGACTTTGGATCACATACCACCTAATGCAACCATTATAATAGACGCTTCTAAAACAGAGTACATTGATTTTGATGTATTGGAGCTGATAAAAGAATTTAGGGACATTAAAGCCCCTTTAAAAAATATTACCCTTAAGCTGGAAGGCTTTAAGGATCGTTATCAAATTGAAAACATGTCTAATGTACAATCTGTGCATTAACACAAAAACGACAAGCAATGGACAAATCATATCAAAAGCTGATAAAGGGCAACAAAAATTTTGCGGAAGCAAAACTGTTTCAGGATCCGGATTATTTTAAAAAATTGTCAAAAGGACAAAATCCGGATTATTTATGGATAGGCTGTAGCGATAGCCGGGTACCTGCCAACGAAATTACCAATACCCAAAGCGGCGAAATATTTGTACACCGTAATATTGCCAACTTAGTAATACATACCGATACCAACCTGCTAAGTGTACTGGAGTATGCAGTAAAATTTTTAAAGGTGAAGCATATTATTGTGTGTGGCCATTATGGCTGTGGTGGCGTTAATGCAGCTATGAGCAATACCAAACATGGTTTTGTAGATAACTGGCTGCGCAGTATAAAAGATACTTATCACAAAAACGAGAAGGAGCTGGAGGCCATTAAGGATAAGCTGCAGCGAAGTAACCGGCTTACAGAAATGAGCGTAATAGAACAGGTGCGTAACTTGGCCAAAACCAATATAGTACAAGATGCCTGGACCGAAAGAGAACTACACCTGCATGGCTGGGTATATGGCCTAGGCAGTGGCATTATTAACGACCTAGCTGTAATTCACAACAACAGGGAAGACATTAATGACATTTACCGTTTTGCCATAGAAAAGCCAATGCCGGAGACAGCTATACCAAACGCCACGGTACAAAAAGTGCAGCCAGAGGTAACTAAACACAAAAGCCATAAGGCAGCTGGCGATGCCTGATTAAACAGCGATTAAAAGCGATAATGAAAATTTAAAACCCCTGTGTTTGATTAAAGGCCATGCTGTATTAAAAATAAAGCATTTTGTTTTTTACAAAAATGAAGGGTTCTATTTTTTTATTGATTTGCTTTTTAAAAAAGCCACTGATGTATATACTTTGATGGGCGGCAGTATTACATTGCTGGCAGGTATTTTTATTATTACGTATATGCACCGGGTGCCCGGGTTTAAAAAATTTTACCACCCCCTATTTATTCTTTACGGGCCATAGTCTGGTGTTGGTCTTTGTAATTGTGGTGATGCGTTTGCATTGTAGTATTATTTTTTTATTGCCCTGTTTACAATTGTTAAAGGTGTAATCCATAATATAAGTACATCTATCCAGCAAACCCATAATAAAAAGTAGCAAAACTAATTTTCTGAATAACGGGTAATTAAATGATTAGCGCTTAATGGTAGTACACGTAGTTGTTAATGCCAACAATCAAAATGTTTAAAAGCCCAACTGCAAAAAGTGCATACCATTTAGCTTTATAAATACCAATAAAAATGCCAATGGTCAGCGATTCAGCAATTATCACCACCCAGTATTTACTAAAAAAATAGCAATAGTTTCCCTTCCGTAAAAGCATGTGCTTTTCGGCAGTCAAAGTTTT
>JAYUOV010000226.1:0-10594 GCA_043760535.1 Chitinophagaceae bacterium | reverse complement strand
ATTGCTACTATCAGGTATTTAGATTGCGAATAACAGGCGGTTTCAGTTCACGGGGTAAGGAGTTCTGAACCTATAACATTCCTATGCCTTACATTTGCATTTATATATTTCTTTAATTCACTAAAATAAAATTGGGGGGAAACGGGGGTATGAAAATCATGAAATTTGGCGGCACCAGTGTTGGAAAGCCGGAAAGAATGCATCAAGTAGCAGCGCTTATAACAGCCGATGCGGAATCTAAAATTGTAGTTTTAAGTGCCCTTAGTGGCACCACAAATGCTTTAGTAGAAATTAGCAATGCCATGGCAGGCGGCAATAAAACCGAAGCCAAGCGAAAGATTGAACTACTAGAAAAGCATTACCAGGATTTTGTACCGCAACTGGTAAATACCGAAACCTGCATTGCACAGGGTAAGGCCATTATTGCAGAGCATTTTGAGTTTCTTAATATTATTCTCAGAATCTCCTTTAGCGATGCTTTAAACAAAGATATTTTGGCTCAAGGCGAACTGCTAAGCACTAAGCTCTTTTGCGTATACCTTACAGAAAAAGGAATTAAGCACCAGCTACTGCCGGCACTTGAGTTTATGACTATCGACGCCTACGAAGAGCCGCAGATAGGTGCCATAAAAGTGAAGTTGAGCCAATTGCTAAACGAGCACAAAGACACCAACATCTTTATTACCCAAGGCTATATTAGCCGCAATGCCAGGGGCGAAGTAGATAACCTGAAACGGGGCGGCAGCGATTATAGTGCTTCGCTGATAGCCGCCGCCATAAAGGCTACTGTTTGCGAAATTTGGACCGATATAGATGGAATGCACAATAACGATCCACGCATCTGCGAAAATACGTTGGCTATTGAGCAAATGAGTTTTGAAGAAGCTGCGGAGCTGGCTTATTTTGGAGCTAAAATTCTGCATCCGGCTTCTATATGGCCAGCTCAGATGTATAATATTCCAGTAAAGCTGCTTAATACCATGCAGCCATCGGCTAAAGGCACTATTATTTTGCAAGAAGCAGGTAGCACAGGTGTAAAAGCAGTAGCTGCAAAAGACGGTATAATTGCTATTAACATTAAGAGCAGCCGCATGTTGCTGGCCTATGGTTTTTTGCGAAAAATATTCGAGGTGTTCGAAAAATACCGCACCAGTATCGATATGATTACCACATCGGAAGTAGCCGTTTCGGTTACGATAGATAGTGCCGTTTCGCTTAAAGATATTGTAAAAGAACTAGAGTCTTTTGGTATAGTAGAAGTGGAAGAAGGTCTTAGCATTGTATCTGTAGTAGGTAACGAAATAGCCCAAACAGAAACCATACTTCATAAACTTTTCGAAGCCTTAAAGCCAATACCAGTAAGGATGGTAAGCTATGGCGGCAGTAAGCACAATGTAAGCCTGCTAGTACCATCGGCATTTAAAAACGATACATTGAAGCTGCTTAACAGCGGATTGTTTGGTCTTTAAAACAAGCAATACCATGCTGGTAAAATTAAAACTATTTTGTAAAAAATACCTAAACCGTTCCCAGAGTTTTAGGGGAATTATAGTTGGGGATAAGGTAGGTAGTATTAGTAATGGCAAAAAAGAGCACTACGAATTAATGGTAACTAAGCACACTATAATGGGTATAGTGGACTGGTGAAGCAGTGCAGAATTTGAGTTTGAAGCTAAAGAAAATCACAGCATTTACCTTTAGTTAAAAACGGGACGAAATGCTTTATGCCCTTTTATATCATCTTGCTCACATGGTTTGCATCCATCTTATTTTTAAAAATTAAAGAGTGGCCTTGGGAGCACCAATTCCAAAAGTGCAATGTACAATAGTAGCAATGCCGCTGTTGTACCTGCATTACTCCTTTACCATCAACCGAAATAAATACCTGGTGATAGGAGTGGATGAGGATAATGTTTTTGCTAATAAAAATTTATAATTTCTAAATTTAAATTACATGCGCAGTGCTTCGGGTTCGCTCATATTTGTGGCCATTATGTTACTGGTAGATTGGTATGTTTTTATGGCTGTAAAAACTGTATCTCATAATCTTTCGCCAAAGGCCAAAACAATTATTTTTTCCATTTTTTGGGTGGTGTCTGCATGCTCATTGCTGTTTATAGCCTTGTTGCCTTATATCAATTATGAGTCGTGGCAGCGGCCAGTGCGTACTTATATTTTTGCCATCATTATTGGCTTGTTTATGGCCAAAGTTGTTGCCGTATTTTTCTTTTTGATAGATGATATCCGCAGGATCATACAATGGATAGCCACGAAATTTTTTTCAAAAGATACTGACGTAGCAGCCGTTGTAGAAAATAGTATTCCACGCAGCACATTTTTAAGCTGGATGGGTCTTGGTATTGGCAGCACCCTTTTTGGTACGCTCCTGTACGGCTTTCGCAACCAATATAATTATCAGGTAAAAAAAATTCAGATAGCTTTTGATAACCTGCCATTGGCTTTTAAAGGACTAAAAATTATCCATATAAGCGATATACACAGCGGCAGTTTTATGGATAAAAAAGCGGTGCAGCTTGGCGTGGATCTTATTAATAAACAAGGTGCCGATATGATAATGTTTACTGGTGATTTGGTAAACGATAAGGCTATTGAGATGAAAGATTATGTGGATGTATTTAGCCAGCTAAAAGCGCCGCTTGGTGTATATAGTACATTGGGTAATCATGACTATGCCGATTATGTGGCCTGGCCCGACAGAGACGCAGCCCACAAGCAAAAAGAAGCCGCAGCAGGAGCAAGATTGCTAACGCCATTACAACAGCAAAACCTGGATGAACTTAAAGGCATACATACCAAAATGGGCTGGCGTTTGTTGTTAGATGAGCATGTTTCTATTGAAAAGAATGGCGAAAAAATAGCCTTGATTGGCGTACAAAATATTAGTGGTAAAATTCGTTTTCACAGTTATGGCGATATGGCCAAAGCCCATTCTGGAAGCCAGAATCATCCATTTAAAATACTAATGAGCCACGACCCAAGCCATTGGGATAAAGAAGTGAAATCCAAATTTCAGGATGTGGATCTAATGCTGAGCGGCCACACACATGGTATGCAGTTTGGGGTAGAATTGCCCTGGTTTAAATGGAGCCCCGTACAGTTCGTTTACAAACAATGGTCGGGCCTTTACGAAGATGGCAAACAAAAATTATACGTTAACCCGGGCTTTGGTTTTATTGGCTATCCGGGTAGGGTAGGCATTATGCCTGAGGTTACGGTGATAGAGTTGGTGTAAAGAGATGTTAGGCTAATACAAATTAACCGGCAGCACAATTTCCCATTGGTTGGGTTGCGTAATTCCTCTGAATTCATTGTTCAGTAACCGGCTATACCGCACGCCGATTGTTATGGGCAACTGATTCCATACTTTGGCATCGAAATACATTTCGGTGCCGGCTGTGGCAAATGGGTAAGTGATACCGGTGCGAAGACTTTTACCAACGGTATAATCGTAAAATAGATTGAGCCTAACCCGCTGCAAATAAGCAATATTAGCAAACCCCCAATCGGGGTGCCACAATGGAAAATGATAGTTAGCACCAAGTCTCCACTGCCGTGGAAAGTTTACCACATTATAGCCCCGTGCAAACGGAAATGAATTGCTGAAAACATATTGGTTCATCGTATCCCGGCCTTGATAAGCGGCGGTAAGCACAAGGCTATGTGTATTTGCAATACCGGGCAGGTATAGGCTGCCATTAATGAGTAACTGATTGGCGTTGTATTTATTTATGATGCCTTTGTAATCTATTAGTAGCGTTTGGGCAAATCGTGGATGAATTTGTTGTACTGCTTTTTGTATTTGCGAACTGTAATTAAGCCTTGCATTGGCATAATTAAAATCCACATCATTCAATAATTGTTTGCCAAGTCCGGTCCACCTAACCCGTTGTGTATGGAGCGAAGTAGAAAGGGTTAGAAAGCGGTATTGTTTACCTTGAGAAAAATTGAGCGGCAGGCGTAAGCCAATCCCAGCTTCGGTTTCGTTGTAAAAAACGCTGGTATCTCTGTTTAATGCAGCAGTTCTACCCCATGTTTGGTTTGCGTTAATAAAGGGTTGTACAAACCAGCCACCATAAGTGGCCTGATATCCTGCTTTATGGCTTTGCTCATTGGTATTGTAAGTATAGGTAAGCCTGCTTTCCATAGTGTTAAGCACATTGTTTCCGAGTATGGCAAGCGTATTATTAACGCCATCTATTTCTGGCTGCCAGCTATGAAAATTAAGCAGCCCCGTACCCTTACTATATTTTGCAATCGGGAAATTATTGGTAGCTACATTACTTAGGTTTTCTTTACCAGAAATGGTTTGCTTTACATACATGGGCGTTAATGTTTCGGTGCCAATAAAAGCTTTCACCTGCCCATTATTTGGGCTGTTAAAATCTGCCAGTCTGTAACCATCTGTTGTAAAAGTTGAGCCAATCAGTTTGCCATTTTGTTCAAAACCCTGGTAGATGCCAGTAGGGGAATTGGCCAATAATTTGGGCCTGCCGTTGGGTAATACCATACTATATAATCCATCACTTCCGCCTGCCGACATAGAGAAATAAATAGTATCGCTAACCACCAACGGAAAGCCGATAATTCGGTTGCCTGGCGCCAATAACCAGCGGTGTTTATTATCGCTAATGCGCCATTCTAGCAAACCCATTTCGCCATTGGGGTTACGAGTGGCTACAAATACAGAATTGCCATTTTTAGAAAATTTTGGGTGAGAATAAAACAGCGATGAATCTGCAGTAAATTTTTGCAAAACAGTTCCTTTCATATCCAGCAAATGCAGCATACAAGTGCTGGCCGGGTTGGCTTCTACAGCTATTATTTTTTTGCCTTCGGCAAAAATGTCGGGTGAAAAATATTTAGTATTGCCGCCAATATTTTGCTCAATTTTTGTATCAACATTAAGTATGGTAATGGTGCTGTAATCCCTATTGCCCCAGCGGCTATCAGCTTTGTAAGCACTATAAACAATCAGGCCATTGTTGTAGCTGAAGTATTCATCGTAGCCAATGTTTTTTACCGAAATTTTTTCTTCTGTTCCATTTTTATGCAGCTTAATAAAAACAGGTATTTGGCGATAGCCCGATTTCAACACAATGATGTTTCCATCTTTTTCAGGATAAGGCGATTGATAATCTGTTACCGTATTCTTTACTGTTTTCGTAAGCCATTGCGGAGCAGTACTTGCTTCCTGCTGCCATTGGTTTTGGAAGTAAGTAAAGGCATCGTTTCGAAAGGTTTTATAATCTACACCTGTATGCGTTTTGATGGCTTTTTGCAAAGGGTAAAAAATGCCTTTAAACCTGGCTGCGTCCTGCGTAATATTTACCCAAACCGAATCGCCATATTTTTCACGCCCATAAGCTACCAGCAGGTAGCCGAGGTCGTAATGATTGGGTACAAAATTTTTGAGGCTGCCGTTGCGGAGTTTCATCCAGTTGTATTGTTTTTCTTCTTTGTATAGGCTTTTGTAAGCATTAAAAAATTGGGGTAATCTCCCACGGCCTTGTTGGCTCAGTTCGGTTTCCGTCCATACAGCATCGCCTTCAAAAAACCAGTCGGGTATGGTGATGGCATTGGCCAATGCCTGACCATTTTCTCCCAACAAAACAGAGGCAAATTTGGAGAAGCCAACCTTGTAATTACTATACTGCTGCACATGTCTAAATTCGTGGATGGCCAGATTATCCACCCAGCCCAAACTGCCCAACTGGAAAGGGTTTTGTGGCGGCGTAAGGTACAATTCGCTGCGGTAAGGGCCAAGCTGTACATAGGCATTGCTGAGTGTATTTTGGCTTTGCAAAACCATGCTTACTTTTCTAAGATTTTCACCAACCGTGCCACGGTAATAATTACTGATAACATTCGTTACAGTAGCCACCCGGTTGGCAGCGCTGTCCATTCCTTTCGGAAAAATAACACGGGCAGAAGCTGTATTTATTTGCTGCCATTTGGTATTTGATGGATTGCCACCAAATGTTTGAGCATTCAGTTGAACAGAAGTAATAACAAAAGCAATGAGTGCAATGTTTCTTTTCATAGTGTAAAGGCTAATCGTAAAACTATAATTTGAAATGGTTTGCATAAAGAAACTACTGAAATACTACACTCGTCCAATCCTCAATATTAATGTTGGTAAGCCTGTTGAGGTATTCTACGTTATTGATCACCATAACCATGTCATTCACTATTGCTGTTGCACCAATAAGGATATCAAAATCGTCAATCATCAAACCCTGTTTTCTTAATTTGGATTTCTCTTTTGCATAGATATCTAATGAATTGAAAATAGGCAGAATTGAAAATTTTGGAATGAATGCTTCTACAATATTTCTTAATACTTCTGGGGTTTTGCTATTCTCAACGCCGTATTTTTACTCGGCTATATTATTTCTGATATAAAGCAAATTTAAGAACCTACGGCTACTATTTTGTTGTAAAGGCTATATTGACCTTCTAAAAAAAATGCAAATGTTTGTGTCAAGCAGGTATTTTTTCAAAGCAGTTCTATATTTCTATAAAAAACTTTTGATGCCCTAATACCATCAATAATTTCTTCAGCGGTTTCATCCGATTTATAGGCTACAAAAAGGGATTGCGAAGTAGGCTCCGCAACGTTTTCACAATTTTTTAATAACAGTGATAGCTTAGAAATAAGATCAAGTTTACTATCCTGATTCAGGGTTTTTAAAAAGCCGAAATAATAATCTGCAAGGTTTGTTTCGTTGTATAATAAAGTCATTTTTTGTTTTGTTCAAAAATAAGAAATTAGTTTAAAGGAATGTGTAACTTATTTACCATATTTCCCATCCACAACCTCCATCATTCTTTCAAAGTATTCTATAAAACTTTCGCCTTCGTTTAAAGGAAATGTTTCTAGTGATGTGGCAAAACCTTCTATTAAACTGGTGTAACGTTTAAATGTATTTTCAAGTAACTGCTCATCGCCGGTTTCCCAATAACTGCCTTCATCCATAAGCTTAAAATCCAGTAGATATTTCTTGCTAATGTGTTGGAGTATGTGAATAATCAATTTGTGTATTACGGCCCCGGCAAATTGGGTTTTGGTAAAAAGCATATACAGGTATGCAGCCTCTATTCCATTTTTGGGCTTGCCCCAAAAACGCAATAAAAATGGGGCACTCATCCGCCCATTGGAAAGGAAACTGATACAAACAGGTTCGCAATTTGGTGGCGAAACAATAATGCCATAAAGTTTTTCCGGGTTAAAATCCTCTTTTCCAAGTGCATCTTCCAAAAAACGTTCTTCAAGAATACTGTATTTCCATTTGTATATCTCAGCAATGTCTTTTACCTCCTCAATGAGTTTCGGTAGCGATGCAGTTTCGTTAAACCTTCCGCTATAGTGTATGGTTAAACCCATTTTTTGTTTATTGTTGAAATTGTAATTAATCACCACCTCTTCCACCACCCGCATCTATTATTTTTCCAAAGAAAATGGCATTCATCATCAGCTTACTGCCGCCTAGCCAAAATGCCCTGAAATTGGGATTGTCTGCAATGTTAATAATGCGGCCGCTGCCCAAACCATTTACTACTACGGCTGCCGAATTTTTAATAGCATCTGCATTCTCTTTACTAATCCAGCCGCTTTGTAAGGGCTTCTCTGTGTAATAAAATGGTGTGGCATACGGGCTTTTACTTTTTTCCATATACACCCGGTTTGCCTTAAACATGCTGATGATTTTTTGATTGTAGCCGTAAGCCAGCGGATGCGTTAAATCTGCAGTAGCACCAAATATGGCACCATTCATTTGCTGTGCACCTTCTATTTGTTCACGGTCGGTGTAGGGCAGGCGTTGGGTACTGTCTGTTGGCGATTTTACTTTTTTAAGTGTTACGGTACTTATAGCATTTTGCGAAGCCCAGCTAACAGCTTCTTCGGTTAGTATTAAATTACCTCCTGCCTGTATCCAGCTTTTTAGTTTTTCCTTATTTATTTCTGCATAATTACCACCTACCATAATAATGGTATTGTAGGCCGAAATATCGGCTCTGTTAAACACGGTAATTTCTAAATGTGTAGCAGGTATATCCATGCGCTGATCTAACAAATGCCATACTTCGCCGGCATCGGTAGCGTTAACACCAGGGCCCACAAGCATGGCTATTTTGGGTTGGGTAAGTGCTATAAATTTACTACTGCCAAGGTCGCTGCCACTCTGCACATTGCCGCTTTGTACGGCATACATTTTAATGCCATTTTTTTCTGCAATATTTTTTACCAAAGTATAAAGCTCATTGCTATTGATACTTTGCATTTTTACAGGTATAATAATGGAACCGTAATCAAACTCTTTGGCCAAATTACCAATGGGCATATTGAAAGTATTGGTTGCAACTTTGGTAATAAGCCCGGCAACTTGTAAAGCGTACAATGCTTTTGGGGCGTACAGTTCGTCCCAATCAAACAAGTATGTGTATTCAGTTTTCCCTCCACTCACTTCGCCTTTGGGAAAGCTTACAGGTTGCATTGTAGTGCCCATAATGCTACCATCAGTTTCTTTATGCGGCAGGCCAAAAGCAAGTGGCATTGTCCAGCTTGTAATGTCGTAAAAAAGGCTGTCTTTATATACCAGTTGTTTATCAAAAATTGTTTTTATAAGAAGCTTCATTGGCTGGTTAAGCGATACAGCAAAAGCTGTACCTTTTTCAAAAGCAGAATCTTTATAACCGTCTTTTAATTCGTTCACTACTATTTGCTGCCGTTGCAGCATTTCTATAAAATGAAAGGTTTTGGCACGGTCGTTTTTATCACCAAATACATAGCTTTTTGTTTCCGTTTCAGCAGCTATTTTTTTAAAAAAATCCCGTTGGTAATCTAGAAATTCTTTACGCAGTTCTTTAGCTCCTTGTAAGGTACTCATGGCGGTTACAAACTGGTTGCGGATGGTAAACGGAAAACGCAAAATACCATTGGCAGTTTGCTGGGCATGACCACGGCTGCTGGCCTGCTCAAATAGCACCCCAATGCCGCCATTAATATCGGGAAAGGTGGAGCCTTTGCCATAGTAAAAATCGTCGTAGTTCTCTTTGGTAAAATACAGTGAACCGATACTATCTAAAAATGCGGCATGAAATTTTCCAAGCTTAGCTGTGAGTTCCTGGTTTTTTGCAGGTGTTAACGGGTTTACCCTCGATGGTACGCCGGGCTGAAAAAAGAATGTTGCATTGCTGCCTTGTTCGTGGTGATCGGTTAAAATATTGGGCTTCCAAAGGTGAAACCATTTGAGTCTGTTTTGGCTTTCTACATGTACTGCCGGTAGCCAATCCCGGTTTAGATCGAACCAGTAATGGTTAAAGCGACCGCCGGGCCATGCTTCGTTAAACTCACGGCTGTTGGGGTCGGTAACCAGTGTTTTACTTTTATGCTGATTGGCCCAGGTGCTAAATCGCTGTAAGCCATCGGGGTTAAATGAGGGGTCGAAAAGAATAACCACATGCTCCAGTAAATCATCTATTTCTTTGCCTTGTGCTGCTGCTAAATAGTATGCGGATAATAATGACGCATTGCTTCCGCTCGATTCGTTGCCATGAATACTGTGGCCGATATAAACCACAATTGGCATGTTGGATATATTGAGCGATGCCGATTTTGAAGCCTCTGTTAATTGCAGGTGCTGCAGCCGAATTTGCTCCAGGTTTGCATGATTTTTTTTGCTCGTAATAATTAGTAAAACCTGTGGACGGCTTTCGTAGGTAAGTCCCATGGTTTCTAGCTTTACACGGTCGGGTGCGGCAGTGGCTATGGTTTTCATATAGTTTACAAGCCGGTCGTGGGTTATATGCCATTCGCCAGGTTCGTGGTAAATAATATCTTTGGGCTTAGGTATGGCAGCGTTATAGCTTATGTTTTGTGGCAGATAATAACTAAGATCCTGTGCCACACTGCAAAGGTTTATAAGCAATAGGCAGCTAGCGAAAGCAATTTTTCTCATTGTTTGGGTTTAAATATTTGGGGAAGTTAAGAAACGGAATGTAAAAATAGTTGAATGATTGACCGGAGGAAAATATCAGTTGTATCAAACTTAGAACTTGATAGGCTAAATACGCTGAAAGAATTTTCAATTACATTACACCCCAAATCATTAAAACTTATGGGAAATGGCAGATTGTAAGCATTCAGCGATGGTGTTCTTGCTATTATCATACCTATTATGGTTATGGATATTAAAGTGCTACATGGTAATGAAACATTGGCTTCTTTAAAACCTCTGTTATCGGTTTTTGTTAGTTACATACTCAGTTTTATTTATGTGGGTATATATTGGCATAACCACCTTCACATGTTACATGCGGCAACTCAGGTAAATGGCAAAACATTATTGGCCAATACCCACCTGCTTTTCTGGTTGTCTCTCATTCCATTTGCCAGCGGCTGCATGGGCGAAAATCAATTTACTAAATGGCCGGTAGTTGTTTACGGTTTTTTGCTGCTAATGTGTGCTGTAGCTTCAGAACTCCTTACTCTTCGCAGTTTTGATTGCGTAGTTTTTCTTTTTTTGAACCCAGCGAAAGCCGTGCCCTGATGGAGCGACATTGGCGACGCTCC
>JAYUOV010000225.1:0-3672 GCA_043760535.1 Chitinophagaceae bacterium | reverse complement strand
CATTCAAAGGGAAAAGGGAGCAATCCCTTTATCCTTTGATAAAATATAAAGCCATATTGTACCACTCTAAAAGTTGCATTTATTACTTGAATCTAAGTAATATATAACAGCCATCGCTGAGTATTCCTGCTCTTTTTGTAAGTTTTTAAAATTCAAAAATTACGCCTATTGTTGGCGTTACAAACGGGTCGTCGTTCTTTACCCTTGTTGGTATAGCATTACTTCCATCGGCTTTAATGGCTAGGCCATCTGTGGTTTCAAATGCAGTATTAGCTGCATTTCTTTTAAAAGTATATTCTGGTATTGCAGGGTTTCTAGCCACATACCAGTTGGTAACATCTAAAAATAAATCAATGGTTGTTTTCTTGAAGTTCCATTTTTTATCAATCCGTACATCGCTACTATTGAACCCGCTAAGACGCTGCGAATTGAGCTGAGCATAATTTAATGTGCCTACACCTTGCGAAACAAAATTTAATCTCGACTGGGTTTCATCAAATGGTGTGTATGGAGCACCGCCCTGATAACGGAATTTTAAACCAAGCTCCCAGTTACGTTTAAATTTATAACCCCATGTTACACTTAACAAATGTTGGTTATCCCAGCTACTTGCTATATACTTTGCATCTCTGCCAGAATAAAGGCTTCTGTAAAAGGTGTAAGAAAAAATACTAAAGAAATTTTTTGTAAGCTTTTTTTGTGCAAAAAATTCCAATCCGTAAGCCTTACCATTTCCATTGGTGGTTACGGCTTCGTTACCAAATAAAGTAAAATCGGCACCGAGGTTTGCTAACGAAATGCCATTGCGGTTGGATACCGGCACATTGCTGTATTTTTTGTAAAAACCTTCTACGGTAAATCGCAATCCATCGTTTGGCAAATACTCAAAACCGGTAGTATAATGATTGCTGCGTTGGTACTTTGCATTTTTATTTACCAGCTCATTATTATTATCCGCAAAACCAAGAATGGTATAAGGTGCTATTTTATAGTAGGTGCCTACAGACGAATTCCATGTCCATTTATCTGCTAACACATAGCTAAAAGAAATGCGTGGCGACAAGGTTTGTAAGCCATTTATACCTTCTGTAGTAAAGGTGTTCATATCTGTACGAACACCTGCACTAACGCCGAGCCTGTTATCTATAAAGCGTTTGCCCACTTGTGCAAATGCACCCAATCTTAGAAATGAATTTAAAGGACTATTGAAGTTTACACGAACAGCAGGCTGTACAATTACACCACCGGCATCCCGAATTTCTTTACGTATTACACTAAAAGTGCTGTTTGAATAATCGGCTAATTGAGTGGAAGCTCCATAGGCTATCTTCCAGCCATTAATGTTTTTATTTACATCAAAGCGGAGTTTGGTTTCTGTTTCGGCACTAATAATGTCTAACGATTTATTGGCAGGCGTTGGGTTTTGGTTGTCTTCATATTTTTTAATGTCGTTATTAAAATCTGTACGGCTCAAAGCCAAATTCCAAAAACCATTATTGATATTTCTTTTTAACGATGCCCCGATGGTATAGTTCCACTGATTCACCAGAACATTAGAGTTAATAGAATATAATTTTTCTGGAGTGGCTTCTTTTGGTGCTGCAAAACGAAATTCATCAATAGCACCTATGGCCAAGAAAGTGAGGGTCGTTTTTTTATTGATCTGATGCGTAATTTTTGTTTGAAAGTCCCAATAGTTTGGCCTTATTGGCAAATCAAGTGCTTTGAACAAAACTTCTAAGTAAGAGCGCCTTGCAGATGCAAGAAAAGTCGTTTTTTTATTTTTCGACAATGGACCTTCCATTGTTAAAGCTGCTTCGGTGGCACTTAATCTAAAATTACCCTGGAGTTTATTAGGATTGCCATTTTTTTGTTTAAACTGAAATACGGAACTCAACGCATTGTCATAACGGGCATCAAAAGCAGAGGAACTTAGTTTTACATCTTCAATAAAACTTACATTTAAGATACCTTGCGGCCCTCCGCTGCTGCCTTGCGTTTGAAAGTGATTGATAACCGGCACTTCTATGCCATCTAAATAAAATACACTTTCGTTGGGCGCACCTCCACGAATAATAATATCGTTTCTAAAACTGCCTCCCTGCTGGCCGCCGCCTACACCGGGCAGTGCTTGTATTACTTTGCTGATATCGAAATTGCCACCGGGATTACTTTTAATTTCTTCGCTTGTTAATCGTTGTACACTCAGAGGCGTTTCTAAGGTGGCTGCCCGTACGGTTCTTCTACTTGCTTTTATTACTACATCGGTTAATGAAAAAGCACTTTGCTCTAGTTCAATAGTATATGCATTTTCATTACCGCTATTAATTACAATATTAAAAAGTGTTACTGTTTTATAACCCACTTTGCTTATTTCCACGTTATAACTTTTTACCGGAATGCTGGCTATTCTGAACTTTCCCAAACTATCGGCCATAGTGCCTTTTATAGTTCCATCTAGTTTTATAGATACGCCTTCAAGTGGTTGTTGTGTAGATTTATCTATTACAAAACCCGTAATGCTACCAGTATTTTGTGCATACGAAATTTGAAAGAAACATACAAGAATGAATAGAAAACAAGCCAGTTTCATTTTTTACTTTTTAAAAGTTAATTATATACAAAATTACAAATTCTAATGGTTTTGTAAGTGAAATAATAATTTTTATTTGAAAAATAGTGCCAATCGTTGAATAATATCTTATTAATGTGTAAACAAAACAACAACCAAATCCAATTTAGAATAATACTAACTTGGATACCACACATTTTAAAAAGCTTGTTATGTTCTATAGTGCTGCTTTTTTATTAGTACATTACAGTTTATTATAGTACTTCTTGTGCATACACTTATTTTAAAAAACCCATTTAAGTAGCCTTATAAAAATGAAAACATTTGATACACTTATTGAAGCCATCAACCACTATAAATCTATTGGTTACAAAACAGATTTTAACCTTGCTTTCGATAAACTAATCTGTGTAGAAAATTTAATCCGGCTACACCCAGAAGATTTTGAAATTACAGAAGCTCTCAGATTTGATGATAGTACAGATCCCGGTGAAGAATCTATTTTGTACGTAGTTCAGAGAAAGGATGGAAATCATAAAGGCACTTTTGTTTCAGCATTCGGAACTTATGCCGACAATATTTCTAAAAATTTGCTTGATAAACTTTCCTTTCATCATACACAATAAAAATAAAAATATCTTTTGAAAATAATTACCCGAACCATTTGGATGCTTTCGCTAGTAAGCCTGTTTACAGATATGGCCAGCGAAATGCTATATCCAGTAATGCCAATATTTTTAAAAAGTATCGGATTTTCTATTGTTCTTATCGGTATTCTCGAAGGTATAGCCGAAGCTGTTGCCGGCTTGTCTAAAGCTTGGTTTGGTAATATGAGCGACAAAATGGGCCGGCGTTTACCATTTGTGCAGCTTGGTTACAGCCTGAGTGCCATTAGCAAACCAATGATGGCATTGTTCATTTATCCGCTTTGGATATTTGCTGCCCGAACTTTTGACAGATTGGGAAAAGGTATTCGCACAGGTGCAAGAGATGCGATGCTGAGCGATGAATCCACTACTGCTACAAAAGCCCGGATTTTTGGATTCCACAGAAGTATGGACACCATGGGTGCAGTTTTGGGTCCGGCAATTGCACAGATC
>JAYUOV010000224.1:0-10664 GCA_043760535.1 Chitinophagaceae bacterium | reverse complement strand
TTAAACTCAATTACAAAAGCTTCACCATTTCTACGCACCATTTCAGCAGTAAATGCTAATGGCATTATGTTATGTTCTGCGGGTGTATCTCCACTCCAATTGGCATTTAGTGTAAGCTTTCCCTGCTTCCATTTTTTAGCTCCACCCACCAAACAGTTACATTGAATACTGCCTGTTTTTTTCATAGCCGTGGTAATATCTCCATATTCGTCACAAGGTTCCAGTATAAATATTTCAACCACACCGCCGCTGGGTTTAGTAAAACTTAGCCTGCTTTGTATCACTTTACTGTTATTAAAAACAAGTAAAGCCCCTTCTGGCAAATGGTCGCCAATGGTATTAAAAACGGTCTCCGAAATGTTGCCATTTTGATAGAGCAACAATTTTGAAGCATCTCTTACTGTTAAAGGATGTTTGGCAATTTTTTCATCTGGTAATACGTACGAAAAATCGGCTATTAATAAGTCTTTAGGATGCAGCATGTTGGTTTCTTATAAGGCTTACAAAAATAACCGGCATCATAACAACTATACACAAGTTTATATAATTGATAGTATGTAACAAATGCCATTGAGTAAACAATTGGCTGCCATGGCTATACAATTGTTGCAACATTAAAACGCCAAAAAAGTATAAAAACCATTTGGGTCTTTTAATAAGGCCAAATACACAAATGGTACAGATGCCTACAAAGGCCAGGTTTCTGAAACCCGACTCCAGTTGCGATAGAAAAAAGTGCCTGTTTACATAATATAAACCAACAACAGCCGCCATAAAGGCGTAGAAATAAAAAATCTTAACGGGTCTTTTTTTTGGTGATTGCATAAAAATTATTAATGCAAATATGCATGTTGGCAGGTATAGTTGCTACATAACTACTGATCTGTTTGCAACTTAAAATCAAGGTACAAATGGGTTATCCACATTAAAAGAACAGCTATTCACATTGATGTTTCCAAAAAATGGCTCAAACTCAATGCTAGCCTGCATTTGGCTATGTGCAAAAGTTAAACCACTCTAAATTAGGTTTAAAAGTGGGAGAAAGTGTTACTTTGTGTCAACAAATGGTAAAATTACTTTAATGACAAGGTTTTTAGGCGAATATGAATCCACACTAGACCAGAAAGGTCGGTTTCTGTTTCCGGCGGGCTTTAAAAAGCAACTGCCGGAAACAGGTGGAAACACATTTGTCGTAAACCGTGGATTCGAAAAATGCCTTGCTCTTTATACCAAACAGAGTTGGGAGCCCATTTTCGAACGCCTCAGTTCGTTAAACAATTTCGATCCGAAAGTAAGGGAGTTTCGCCGCTATTTTTTAAACGGAGCCACCGAAGTGGAATTGGATAGTGCTGGCCGCATTAACCTGCCCAATAACTTAATAGCCCACGCTGGCCTTACTAAAGAAATTGTGTTGGTTAGCGCCATCGATCAAATAGAAATATGGGACAGCAGCAATTACAAACAGCTCTTTGAAACCGTTTCGCCAAATCACTTCAGCGAAATGGCTGCTATGGTTCTTGGTAATACTAACAGTCAAATGACACCGTAAGGCTGGTTATTTGGACAATAAGTGAATAGGTCATTTTTAATATAAAAGAATGAAGTTGGAAAAATTATGAAACAAAGTGACCCAATAAACAATGACTTATTGACCCATAATTCAACAACTGAAAGTGATTACCATATTCCGGTTATGCTTACCGAAGTAATAACTGGCCTCAACATACAATTCAATGGTACTTATATAGACTGTACTATGGGAGGAGGAGGGCATACAAAAGCGATGTTAAAACAACTAGGTTCTGAAGGAAGGCTCATTGCCTTTGACCAGGATGCCGATGCGGCTGCAAATGCACCCAATGATGAAAGAGTGCTTTTTGTGTCACATAATTTTCGCCATCTCGGCAAGTTTTTAAAACTGCATAATGCAGCCGGAGCCGACGGATTATTAGCCGATTTAGGTGTAAGCAGCCACCAGTTTGATGCAGGTAGCCGCGGATTTTCTTTTCGGTTTGAAGCCCTGTTGGATATGCGGATGAATCAGCGGCAAGGGAGAACGGCTGCAGACATTGCCAACACTTACACGGCCGAGCAATTGCAACAAATGCTTAGCCTGTATGGGGAAGTTACCAATGCTAAAACCCTTGCCCAATTAATAGTAGCGGCCAGGCAGCAGCGGAAATTTAAAACGATAGAAGACTTAATGCAAGTGCTTAGCACCCTGGCAAAGGGTAACCCAAACAGGTATTATGCTCAGGTATTTCAGGCATTTAGGATAGAAGTAAACGAAGAGATGGAAGCATTAAAAGAAATGCTGGTACAACTGCCACATGCATTAAAAAAGGGAGGCCGGGCAGCTATTATTACCTTCCATTCGCTTGAAGATAGGATTGTAAAAACATACTTTAAACAGGGCGGTTTTGAAGTTTTAGATGAAGATCCGATATATGGCAGCAAGGTTTCATTGCCATTTAAAATATTAACTAAAAAGCCAATAGAACCTTCGGCAGCCGAGCAGAAATTAAATCCAAGATCAAGAAGTGCCAGGCTAAGAATTGCAGAGCGATTGTAAAAACAATTTTTTTTAAAATAGCGAAACAAAACATTGCAAACAGAAAATAAAATAAAGAAAAAACGGTGGAAACAATTACTGCAATACGAGTGGATAGTAAAGCATGTACCATTTTTTTTATTCTTGGCTTTGCTAGCAGTAGTCTATATAGCCAATGGTCATTTTGCTGATAAAACCATTAGAAACATTGCCACTGCAAGAAGACAGCTAAAGCAACTGCAATACGAACACAAAGTACTAAAAGCCGAAGTGATGTACCGCAGTAAAGAGAGTGTGCTTGTAAAATCGGTAGAAAAAATTGGGCTTAAAAGATTAGTAGAACCGCCAGTAAAAATTACTGATAGCATAAACTGATAAAGGTAAAAGAATTCTACTGTGGGCAAAATGAAATAAGAAAAATTATAGATGCTCCATAATGAACAAGGCGTACAACGGAGTGACACAACGATGCTATATAGTATTAAAAAAGTAAAGTACATAAAAAATTAATCATAAAATAGCACAAGCCGCTAGCATTGATATAAAAAAATGGACATAAAAAAAGACATACTGATACGCACCTATCTCGTTTACGTGGTGATCATTTGTTTTGGTGTGGCCATTGCAGGAAAGGCTATTTATACACAGCAAGTGAAGGGGAAATATTGGCGATCTATTGCCGATACTACCCATAACCGTACTGAAAAAATCATTGCCGAACGGGGTTCTATTTATGCAGAAGATGGTAGTGTACTCAGCACTTCGATACCCGAGTATGATATTTACATAGACTTTGGAACTGAGACATTGACTGAAAAGAATGGTAAGCTTTTTAAAGACAATATTGATTCATTGGCATGGTACATGGCCAACCTTTTTAAAGAAGAGAAAGAAGATGGAAATACATATAAAGATGCAAAGGCATACAAAAAGGAATTTAGAATGGCCTACGATAAAGCGGAACGCTATTATCTTTTTAAAAGAAAAATTAGTTTTCAGCAATGGGAAGCCATGAAGAAGTTTCCGTTAATAAAAATGGGTAAAAATAAAAGTGGCTTTATGGACGCTGTTCGAATGAAGCGTTTGAATCCTTTCAAATTATTTGCCAACCGTACCATTGGTATTGCAAGAGATAGTAATAAAGTGGGGTTAGAAAAATCTTATGATTCATCATTGGCTGGTGAAAATGGAGAACGGCTTGTTCGCTACGTTTTTGGCGGCGGGGCCATTCCCATAGATGGAAGCGATATGGAAGCCGAAGATGGTAGTGATGTTATTACAACATTAGATATTGCCATACAAGACATTGCCGAACAGGCATTGCTAAAGATGATGAAGGGCAATGATTGTGAAAGAGGTACCTGTATTGTTATGGAAGTGAAGACAGGAAAGATAAAAGCCATAGCAAATCTTGGCCGCATTAAAGGCGTGGACAGTACTTATTGGGAAGACTATAATTATGCTATTTCGCCTACCGAACCCGGCTCTACATTTAAGCTGGCCACCATGATAAGTGTGTTAGAGGATGGCTTTGTAAATATAAATAGCCCTGTGAACCTAGAGGGAGGAAAATGGACAGTAGGAGGTGAAACTGTATGGGATTCTGAGATTCATGGCCTGCATGAAACAACCGTACAACATGCATTTGAACATAGCAGTAATGTAGGTATGGCAAAACTGGCATATATAAATTATAGTACCCAACCAGCAAAGTTTTTGCAACACCTGCATCAGCTTCGCTTTGATACTTTAACAGGAATAGACTTGCCGGGTGAGGTAAGGCCAACTGTTCATAAGCCCGGTGGTAGGTACTGGAGTAAAACTACGATTCCATGGATGGGTTTTGGTTACTCATTGGCAGTAAGCCCATTGCAAACGCTGAGCCTGTACAATGCTGTAGCCAATGGTGGCGTAATGATGCGGCCTTATTTGGTAAATGCTATAAAAAAAGATGGCATTATTACCAGTAAACACGAACCTGTTATTGTAAATAGTAAGGTTTGCAGTAAAAAAACCTTAGAACAATTATACACCTGCCTAGAGGGCGTAGTACTTAACGGTACTGCAAAGGCTTTAAAAACAGATGCCTACCGATTTGGTGGTAAAACAGGTACCGCATTGGTAGCAGATAAGGGTATCACCTACAAGGATAAAGTCTATCAGTCTTCTTTTGCCGGATTTTTTCCTTTAGAAAACCCACAATACAGTTGCATAGTAGTAATAAGAAATAAGCCCCATGCTGCAAAATTTTACGGGGGTAGTGTAGCTGGCCCTGTGTTTAGAGAAGTAGCTGATAAATTATTTGGCATGAAGGTGCAGCCTACTTTAAAGCAAGCAGCTGCTATGAAAAAAGACAGCAGCTTGTATCAGTTTGCTTCTGCCACAAGAACTGCACAAGGCGTTATGAAAATGATGGGTATTCGCTGGGTGGATTCTTCTAAAGGACAAATGAAAACCAGTGTGGTAGCTACCAATAGAAATTATAATGTAATGATGAAGGGTGTGGCCATATCCAATACCACCATGCCACTGGTAAAAGGCATGATGCTGCGGGATGCTATTTCGCTTTGCGAAGCAGTAGGCTTGAAGCCGTTAATACATGGGGCGGGTAGGGTAACATTTCAATCAATAGAACCTGGTGCAATTATTAAAAAAGGACAATCAGTAAGGCTAGATTTAGGACAGGCCATCGTGGTAGATAATAACGAAGAAAAATCTACAACAGAAACATCTAAAAAGGCTACTACAGAAAAAGTAACATGAGTAATTTGCTTACAGACATATTATATAAAGTAAGGCTACAAGCATTACATGGCAGTATGGATATTGCTATAAATAGCCTTTGTATCGATTCGCGGAAAGTGAGTAGAGGTGCTTGTTTTATTGCTATTGTTGGTGCTGTTGCCGATGGTCATCAGTTCATTGACATTGCTATTGAAAAGGGAGCAACTACAATTATTTGCCAAGCCATGCCTGCCAGTTTTATAGAAGGTATTACTTATGTTCAGGTGGCCAATACCAACGAAGCAGTTGCTTGGATGAGTCATCATTTTTATGGTAAACCATCTACCAGATTAAAGCTCGTAGGCGTTACCGGTACCAATGGTAAAACTACTATTGCAACGCTGTTATTTAAACTTTTTTCATCGTTAGGTTATACCTGTGGTTTAATATCCACTGTGCAAAATCAAATAGGCAATGAAGTGCTTACGGCTACGCATACCACACCCGATGCTATAAGTGTGCAAGAATTGCTGAAACAGATGTTGGAGGCCGGTTGTACACATGTATTTATGGAGTGCAGCAGCCACGCTATTCATCAGCATCGTATCACTGGTTTAGATTTCGACGGCGCATTATTTAGCAATATCACCCACGATCATTTAGATTATCATAAAACGTTTGATGAATATATTAGGGTAAAGAAAAAGTTCTTTGATGGCCTCAATGAAAAATCTTTTGCAATTAGTAATCTGGATGATAAGCGTGGTGCTGTTATGTTGCAAAATACTTTAGCTCGTAAATATTTCTATAGCCTTAGGGATATGGCAGCATTTAAAGGAAAGATTATTGAAAATGCATTACTAGGGCTTGTGATGGATATTAATGGTGTGGAAGTTCATTTTAGAATGATAGGCGAATTTAATGCCTATAATCTTTTGGCAGTATATGGTGCAGCCATTTGCCTTGGCGAAGACAAGCAACAAGTGTTACAGATTTTAAGCAATACCACCGGGGCAGAAGGCCGGTTTGACTATATCGTTTCGCCAAAAGATAGCGTAATTGGTATTATAGATTATGCACATACACCCGATGCTTTGCTCAATATATTGGCTACTATAAAAAAGCTAAAACATGGTGGAGAAAGAGTGATAACGGTTGTAGGATGTGGCGGCGACAGAGATAAAGCGAAACGGCCTATAATGGCAGAAGTGGCCTGTGAGCATAGCGATAAGGCAATACTTACAAGTGATAACCCACGTAGCGAAGATCCGCAGCAGATTCTTGAAGATATGATTGCTGGCATGCAAAGCCAGCACAAACGAAAGTCGTTATGTATAGCCGATAGGAGAGAAGCTATAAAGGCTGCTGTAGATATGGCTCAGCCAGAAGATATAGTGCTAATAGCTGGTAAAGGACACGAAAAATACCAGGAAACAAATGGCGTGAAACAACACTTTGATGATAGGGAAGAGTTAGTAAAAATGTTTGAATTATTAGGAAAGTAATGCGAAAGGTTATTACGAAAATGGTTGTTAACCGCCAACTGTAAAACTGCAAACTGAGTAAAATGTTATATTATTTTTTTAAATGGCTTAGTACCGAGTATAATATAAGTGGAGCAGGAATGTTCCAGTTTATCACTTTTCGGATAGCATTGGCAGTGATATTATCTCTGATTGTGTCTATGTGGTTTGGTAAAAGTATAATACGCCGGTTGCAAAATTTACAAATAGGCGAATCAGTAAGAGAATTGGGACTGCCTGGCGAAGTGGATAAAGCCAATACGCCAACCATGGGCGGTTTCATTATACTACTCTCCATTTTGGTTCCTACATTACTTTTTGCAAAGCTTAGTAATGTTTATATCGTACTTATTTTATTGGTAACAGTTTGGTGCGGCGGTATTGGTTTTATAGATGATGTTTTAAAAATACGGGCTAAAAGAAGAGCTAAAGCGGCAGGTAGCAATTATAAAAAAGCAGATGCCGATGGACTGGCAGGCCGATTTAAAATTGCTGGTCAAGTAGGGTTAGGATTGATAGTGGGAACTGTACTATACTTTAGTGAATATGCGTGGGTGGAAAGAGAAGTATATGCAGGGAAAGGCCAGGTAGGCCAGTACGATTCGCTAAAAGCTGGCGAAAAGTATATAGGAGAATCTATAAAAGTGATTGATGGTGTACAGCATCGTTTTGTAAAAGTAAAAACACCAATCACAACTATTCCTTTTGTAAAAAGCCACGAATTTAATTACTCTAAGCTGCTACCAAAAGCATGGCAAGATTATACATATATCCTTTACATTTTTGTTGTAATTTTTATCATAACGGCAGTAAGTAATGGCTCTAATATTACCGATGGGTTAGATGGGTTAGCCACTGGAACCTCGGCTATAATTGGTATCGGTCTTGGTCTTTTTGCTTATGTAAGCGGTAACATAAAGTTTGCAGAATACCTTAATATTATGTACATACCCAATCTTGGTGAACTGTCCATTTTTATAGGAGCTTTTATAGGTGCATGTATTGGATTTCTTTGGTATAATTCATACCCGGCACAGGTTTTTATGGGCGACACTGGTAGCCTTGCACTCGGCGGTATTATAGCCTCACTAGCAATTATGGTGCGTAAAGAATTATTAATACCCATATTTTGTTTGGTTTTTTTTATAGAAAGTTTAAGTGTAATGATACAGGTAGGTTACTTTAAATACACCAAGAAAAAGTATGGCGAAGGAAGGCGTGTTTTTCTAATGAGTCCATTGCACCATCATTATCAAAAGCTCGGATACCATGAAAGTAAAATAGCAACAAGGTTTTGGATAGTTACAATTATGTGTGTAGTAATGAGTGTAATAACGCTGAAGATTAGATAAGTTAAACCCCAACAATTATTCGTATTAAAATAAATAAAAATTATTAAACCATGGCTCTAGCCTTGGGAAATTGAAATATATGCCTATAAAATTAATGATACTAGGTGGAGGTGAAAGCGGTATTGGAGCTGCATTGCTTGGTAAGCAAAATGGCTATGATGTGTTTGTAAGTGATGGTGGTATAATGAAAGCAATTTACAAAGCTGAGCTACAAAAGGCAGAAATTGATTTTGAAGAAGGCGGACATTCAATGGACAAGCTCCTGCAAGCCGATGAAGTAATGAAGAGCCCTGGTATACCAGAAAAAGCAGCAGTAATGAAGGCTATTCGTGCAAAAGGAATTGTTGTAATCAGTGAGTTTGAATTGGCATATCGATTTAAGGGTGATAGTAAAATAATAGGTATTACAGGCAGTAATGGAAAAAGTACTACTACTGCATTACTCTACCATATTTGTAATAATGCTGGTTTGGATTGCGCCATGGTTGGTAATATTGGCTACTCCATTGCTAGGCAAATAGCAGAAGATCCGAAACAATTATATATAGCAGAGATTAGCAGTTTTCAATTAGATGATATAAAAACATTTAGAGCGGATATCGCTATTCTTTTAAATATTACAGAAGATCATTTAGACAGGTATGATTACAAATTTGAGAACTATATAGCTTCAAAATTTCGCATCACAGAGTATCAGTCAGCAGATGATATTTTTATTTATTGTGCAGATGATGCTGTAACGATGCAATACTTACCAACTTATTTAAAAAATTCTAAAACCCTCCCATTCTCTATGAAAGAATTTAAAACAGAAGGTGCTTATATTAAAAACGCGGAAATGCTTATCAATTACAAAGATGAAGAAGTGAACATGAGTATTTACGATTTTGCGATACAGGGACTTCATAACCAATACAATACTATGGCAGCAGGCATTGCAGCTACATCATTGGGCATCAGAAATGAGATGATTAGGGAGTCCATGGAAAATTTTAAGGGGCTTCCTCATCGCTTAGAATTAATAACCACCATTAAAGGTGTAGAGTATATAAATGATAGTAAAGCAACCAATATTAACAGTACTTGGTATGCCCTTGAAAGTATGAGAAAGCCAACAATACTCATATTAGGGGGTGTAGATAAAGGCAATGATTATTCGCTCATAGAGGAGCTGGTAAACGAAAAAGTTAAGGCTATTATTTGTTTGGGAAAAGACAATGAAAAAATTCATGCTGCATTTAAAGATAAAGTGCCAGATATTATTGATACAGAAACTGCTAAGGATGCTGCAAAAGTTGCATACAAACTGGCAGAAAAAGGAGATGCAGTTCTGTTAAGCCCTGCTTGTGCAAGTTTCGATTTGTTTATTAATTATGAAGACAGGGGAAATCAATTTAAGAATGCTGTAAAAGATTTGTAAATATATTTTGGAATCAATAAGAAACATAGCGAATGAAATGAACCTTCCCTTTTTTAATAAAGATGGGGGGGGCAAACTCTATCGGGGTGATAAGGTTATATGGAGCATTGTATTATTGCTGGTATTGGTAAGTTTGTTGGTGGTATACAGCAGCACAGGTTCTTTAGCATACAAGCATAATAAAGGTAATACAGAGTTCTACTTGTTTAAGCAGTTGGCTTTTATTATTGGCGGGGTACTCATTATCTATTTTGCCCACCGGGTAAATTATACAGTGTATAGCCGTTTTGCTTTATGGTTTTATTTATTAAGTATTCCTTTATTACTATATACTTTAATATTTGGCACACAATTAAATGATGCCAGTCGTTGGATACGGCTACCAATATTAAATATGACGTTACAAACGAGTGATATGGCTAAGCTAGGTTTGTTTATGTATTTAGCCAGGCAACTCAGCAGAAAAAAAGATGTAATTACTCATTTTAAAAAAGGGTTTTTGCCATTGTTAGTACCTGTGGTGGTTACTTGTTCACTAATAGCCCCTGCAAATCTCTCTACAGCTTTACTTGTGGGCGCCACTAGTATGATTATTATGTTTATGGGTAGGGTGCAGCTTAAACACCTGCTACTGGCTGTTAGCATAGCAGCCTTGCCGATTGTTTTTTTGGTAATGATGGCAGTAAGTACGCATATATCAAATAAAAATAATACAGTGCGAAGTGAGATTACTACTAAAGCTAAAAGCCATGGTAGAATAGGAACTTGGGTAAGGAGGATACAAGACTTTATATACACCAAAAACGAAGCAAGCCCATACCAGGTGCAGCAGGCAAAAATTGCGATAGCCAAAGGCGGATGGATAGGATTAGGGCCAGGTAATAGTGAGCAACGAAATTTTTTACCACATCCTTATAGTGATTATATCTATGCTATTATTATTGAAGAGTACGGCATTATTGGTGGAGTTTTTATACTATTTATTTACCTAGTCTTTATGCATCGTTGTATTAGGTTGTTTAGAAAATGCCCTTACGCTTTTGGTGCGTTTTTGGCCTTGGGTTTAAGTATAAGTCTTGTTATACAGGCAATGG
>JAYUOV010000223.1:0-10683 GCA_043760535.1 Chitinophagaceae bacterium | reverse complement strand
GATTGATTATTTAAAAATACCAATCCAAACCCTAAAAGTGGGTTCTTTGGGTACACACAATTGCCTCGGTTTGGCTAAAGCAAAAGGAGCCAGAATCTTAGTAGCTTCTACATCTGAAGTGTATGGAGATCCGCTGGTACATCCACAAACTGAAGAATATTGGGGTAATGTAAACCCGGTTGGCCCACGTGGTGTGTACGACGAAGCCAAGCGTTTTCAGGAAGCTATTACTATGGCTTACCATACTTTCCACGGCGTGGAAACGAGAATCATCCGAATTTTTAACACTTACGGCCCACGTATGCGACTGAACGATGGCCGTGCCTTACCTGCATTTATAGGCCAGGCTTTACGTGGCGAAGACCTTACCGTTTTTGGCGATGGCAGCCAAACCCGTAGTTTTTGCTACGTGGCCGATTTGGTAGAAGGTATTTACCGCCTGCTAATGAGCGATTATGCACAGCCGGTAAACATTGGCAACCCGGTGGAAATTACCCTGAAAGAATTTGCAGAAGAAGTAATAAAGCTAACGGAAACTACCCAAAAAATTGTTTACAAAGAATTACCTAAAGACGACCCAAAACAACGTAAACCAGATATTACAAAGGCTAAAGAAATACTGGGATGGGAACCAACTGTGAACCGTGCCGAAGGCTTAAAAATTACCTACGACTATTTTAAAAGCCTGCCGCAGGATGAGTTGTATAAACTTCCAAAGGAGTTCAAATAGAGACTGAACTTTATATTCAGATTCTGGGTTGCTGTTTGGTAGGGTTTCTGCTCGAACTGGCAATCACCTAATAAATACAATACCAATTTCAGAAATCCTTACCCTTTGAACTGAAACCGCCTTTTATTCGCAGTCTAAAAAAGCCCAATAGTAGCAGTCAGTTGAACGGAGCGTCGCCAATGTCGCTCAATCAGGGTACGGCTTTTGCTGGGTTCAAAAAAAGAGATATTACGCAATTAAAACTGCTAGGATTAAGGAGTTCTAAATTTACTAACCCATGGCTTTAGCCTTGGGATGAAAAATAAACAATAACAAATGAACCTTTACCAGGACCTTTTAGACAAAAAAGAAAAATTAGCCGTTATCGGCCTTGGCTATGTTGGCTTACCTATAGCTCTTGAATTTGCCAAAAAAATAAGTGTTATCGGTTTCGACATCAATGAAAAACGAATTGGCCAAATGCAGGCTGGCATTGACCCGAGTAACGAATTGGAGGCAAGTGCTTTTGATGGTGCAGACATAACATTTACCAATAGTATAGATGTTTTAAGGGAAGCCAAATTTTTCATAGTAGCCGTACCTACACCCGTAGATGAGCACAATGTTCCGGATTTGCGGCCTGTAATTGGTGCTTCTACCACCATTGGCAAAGCCATAAAAGCCGGCGATTATGTGGTGTACGAAAGCACCGTTTATCCTGGCTGTACCGAAGAAGATTGCCTTCCGATAGTAGAAAAACTGAGTGGCTTAAAAATGGGTATCGACTTTAAACTCGGCTATTCACCCGAAAGAATAAACCCGGGAGATAAAGAACATACGCTGCAAAATGTAGTAAAGGTGGTAAGCGGCTGTGATGCCGAAAGCCTCGATATTATTGCCAAAGTGTACGAATTGGTGGTTGGTGCCGGTGTTCACCGGGCATCATCTATTAAAGTAGCAGAAGCTGCCAAGATTATTGAAAACACCCAACGGGATCTCAATATTGCATTGATGAACGAGCTGTCTATTATATTTGACATGATGGGCATTAACACCTACGAAGTGCTGGAAGCCGCAGGTACCAAATGGAATTTTCTCAAATTTTTCCCAGGTTTGGTAGGTGGGCATTGCATTGGCGTGGATCCGTATTACCTTACCTACAAAGCTGCCGAACTGGGTTACGATAGTAAAGTAATTCTCAGCGGCCGTAGCACCAACGATGGTATGGCGGCTTATGTAGCCAAAAAGGTTTTACAACATATCATTGAAAGCAATGGTAACATCAAGCAAAGCAAAGTGCTAGTGATGGGTGCCACTTTTAAAGAAAATGTAAGCGATATCCGCAATAGCAAAGTGGCCGATGTGGTAAAAGAGTTACAATCGTACAGCATCAATGTAGATGTGGTAGATCCTTATGCCGATACAGAAGAGCTACAACATGAGTATGGTTTTTGCCTTGCCACCACACCTGCAAATGATTACGATGCTGTAATAGTGGCTGTTTGTCATAAAGAGTATGCAAGCCTTGATAATGCCTATTTTGAAAGCATTACCAAAACACATGGCATGGTAGCCGATTTAAAAGGCAGTTACCGCCACAAGATTACATCTAGAACTTATTGGAGTTTGTAAAATGCATTCTGTAGAGACAGCGATTTATTGATGATACCTGCTGAGGTTAAAGTAAATAAATAGTAAATAGTAAATCTTAAATTCTAAACTTAAATCAGATGTCTGTTATTCTTGTTACCGGTTCTAAAGGGCAGCTCGGAAATGAATTACAACAGTTAGCACAATTATATCCTCAATTTCGTTTTCATTTTACAGATGTAGAAGAATTAAGTATTACTGAAGAAGCAGCAATATTGGCAGAGTTTGAAAAAAGGAAACCAGATTTCTGTATTAATTGTGCAGCCTATACAGCAGTAGATAAGGCCGAAGAAAATATAGAAATTTGCCAGCTTATTAACGCTACGGCTGTAGGCTATTTGGCCAAAGCCTGTGAGCAATTTGGTGCAAAGTTTGTTCATGTAAGCACCGATTATGTTTTTGACGGAACAGAAAATACAGCATACACAGAAAACGATAAACCAAATCCGCAAAGTGCTTATGGCAGCACCAAACTGGAAGGAGAGGAGCAGGCCTTAGCCTATAGCCCAAATGCCTTGGTCATCCGTACTTCCTGGGTGTACTCATCTTTCGGCAATAATTTTGTAAAAACCATGATGCGGCTGATGAGCGAAAGAGCAAGCCTGAATGTGGTAAGCGATCAGGTTGGTTCACCTACCTATGCCAAAGATTTGGCCGCAGCCATTTTGGAAATTATTGCCAATAGTCGGCAATCAAGTGCCCAATGGCACTCCGGTATTTATCATTTTAGCAACGAAGCCGAGATAAGCTGGTTCGATTTTGCAACAACCATAAAAGAAATGATTGGTAGCAATTGTGCTGTAAATCCAATACCCACAACAGCTTACCCAACACCAGCCAAACGCCCAATGTATTCGCTGATGGATAAAACAAAGTTTATCACTACATTTAATATTGCACTAAAGCCATGGCAGGAAAGTTTGGAAGCCTGCATTCAATTATTGAAATAGGATTTTTATTTCTTACTTTATCTTGTAATCCTTACTTTTACCGCCCTTTAGTTAAAGGCTGTTTGTTCAGTTAAGGCTAAAAAATTTCCCACAAGGCTCCATAAGTGCTTCTTCTGTTAGAAGCCGCCAGCAGGGTATCAATCGCAAATGTTTTAAAAACATGCCAAAGGTAAAAACCAACTCAAGTGCCAAAAAGAGGTTTAAAGTAACCGGCACGGGTAAAATCACCCACCAAAAGGCCTTCAAACGCCACATTCTTACCAAAAAATCTACTAAACGCAAACGTGCCATGAGAATGGATGGCGAAGTAGCACAGTCGCACATGCACTTTGTTAAGCGTTTATTGCGTCTTAAATAAGAGCGTAAAGGTAATCCCTTGCGGTTGCCCAGTAGCTAGAAAAAATTCAATCTAAATTTTACATCACATTTCAGATTCCGGAACAAATCAGATATCCGTCATCCGAAATCAAAAAATAATTAATTATGCCACGTTCAAAAAATGCCGTTGCCTCAAGGGCTCGCCGTAAAAGAATATTGGATCAGGCCAAAGGTTATTATGGCAAAAGAAAAAACGTTTATACAGTAGCTAAAAACGTTGTAGAAAAAGGTATGACTTACAGTTTTGTAGGTCGCAAACTTAAAAAACGTGAATACCGTGCTTTGTGGATTGCCCGTATTAACGCAGGTGTTCGTGAAGAAGGAATGACATATTCTCAATTCATCCATAAACTGAACGAAAAAGGTATAACACTAGACCGTAAAGTACTGGCTGATCTTGCTATGAATGAGCCGGAAACTTTTAAGAGCCTTGTTGCTTCTGTCAAGTAGTTTACTAGTTCACAAGTTCACTTGTTTACCTTTCAAGCGTTTAGTGGTTTAAGAGTTATTACACAGTAGACAGCTTGTGAACTAGTGAACTTGTAAACTTCTGGAACTAAAAATAAAAAAAACCGGATGCGAAATTTTCGTACCCGGTTTTGTTTTTTGCCTATACTTTTGCAAAGAAATTTTCATTGTTCACCACGCTTGCCGAAAGGCAGTGTACATACTACCCATCCATAAAATAGATGAACAATACCTACACCGGCCTGGTGCAACAAACATTCCATTTTCCGCAGGAAGGCTTTAATGTAAAAGATGATTACCTGCAATTTAATGGCGTAGATCTTAAAGCCCTGATAGACAAACACGGTACGCCCTTAAAGCTTACCTACCTGCCCAAAATTGGGATGCAGATTAATAAGGCAAAAAACATGTTTGCCAATGCTTTTAAAAAGTATAATTATACTGGTCAATACAATTATTGTTATTGTACTAAAAGCAGCCATTTTTCTTTTATTGTAGAAGAAGCATTAAAGCATCAGATACATCTGGAAACTTCGTTTGCATACGATATTGAGATTGTAAACAAGCTCTACCAAAGAAGAAGGATAAATAAGGAGACTTTTATTATTTGTAATGGCTATAAGCAAAAAAGTTATACCAGCCGTATAGCTAAACTTATAAATTCTGGGTTTAAAAATGTAGTACCAATTCTTGATAACATTCAAGAATTACAGGCCTATAAAAAGTCGGTAAAAGTGCCTTTTAAACTTGGTATTCGGGTGGCTGCTGAAGAAGAACCTAATTTCCCATTCTACACATCCAGGCTCGGCATTAGGCCTAGAGATATTCTGGCTTTTTATGTGGATGAAATAGAAGGTTACGAAGACAAGTTTCAATTAAAAATGCTCCATATTTTTTTAAATAAGGGCATTAAAGATGATATCTATTACTGGAGTGAATTAAACAAGGTGATTAACCTTTATTGCCAGCTTAAAAAGATTTGTCCGGAGCTGGATTCTATCAACATTGGCGGTGGATTTCCCATTAAACATTCGCTGGGTTTTGAGTACGATTACCAGTTTATGATTAACGAAATAGTACGCAATATTAAAGCAGCCTGTAAAAAAGCCAAAGTACAAGAGCCCAATATTTTTACAGAGTTTGGTAGCTTTACGGTAGGGGAGAGCATGGCGCACATTTACAGCGTTATCGGCATTAAAGAACAGAACGACCGTGAAATTTGGTACATGATTGACTCTTCTTTCATTACTACTTTGCCAGATACTTGGGGTATTGGCGAACGCTTTTTAATGCTGCCTATTAATAAATGGGATGAGGAGTATCAGCGAGTCGTACTCGGTGGCATTACCTGCGATAGCCACGATTATTATGATAGCGAGGAACATATAAATGAGGTTTTTTTACCCAAGGTAAATGGTGCAGAAAAAGAAAACCTGTTTGTAGGGTTTTTCCACACCGGAGCCTACCAGGACCAGATTAGCGGCTATGGTGGTATTAAGCACTGCCTAATACCTAGCCCTAAACATGTAATAGTGGGTTACGATAAAAATGGCAAGCTGGAAGATTGGGTGCATGCAAGAGAACAAACCGCCCAAAGTATGCTTAAAATATTAGGCTATACTAGGTAGCAATTGGCTGGTATTACCGGTGATGTAATGGTTGTTATTAGAGGCGAATATTATACTCCGGTATGGTATTCGCCTTTTTTAAATGATTCCGGTTCGTTTAAATCTGTTTTAGTAGGGGGCGCTGTGTTTTAATTATCCAGCTTTACCTCGAACAATTTCGGCCAGTTTTTACCCGTAATAAAAACTCTGTTGGTGATAGAATCATAGGCAATACCGTTCAATACTTCCGGGTCGCTTTCTGTGCCGCTGCCCAGAGGAGGAAAGCCGTATTTACCACGCAGGTCGCTGAGATTAACAATGCCAACAACCTTGCCGGATGCTGGTTCTATTTTTACAATCATGTCTTGCTGCCAGATATTGGCGTACACAAAACCCTTTATAAATTCGAGTTCGTTAATGGCTGCCAACGGGCCGTATTGATTATAAACGCCAACTGATTTTAAGGTTTTAAAATTAGCAGGATCTACAAAGTACAAATTGCTGCTGCCTGTGCTGATAATTAAATTTTTACCATCGTTGGTAATCCCCCAGCCTTCGCCAAAATTGTATGTAAAAGTAGCAACCTGCTGCAAGGTTTTAACATCATATACAAATGCGGTATTTTCCTTATAGGTAAGTTGATAAGCTCTACCGTTAAGAATAGTTAGGCCTTCGCCAAAATATTTTTTATCTAGTTTTTTAGATTGTAGCAATTTGCCAGTTACCGGGTCGGTAATCCGGATATCACTTTCGCCATAATTACCCGCACTTTCATAAAATTTGCCATCAATAAATTGAATTCCCTGTGTAAAATTTGTAGCATCATGCGGATATTCATTTATCACCTGGTATTGAATATTGGCCGGGGCATTATCCACGGGCTGCGTGGTGCCGGGGTCGGGTGTTTTTGGTTCATTATTACAGGCAGCCAGCAACAATATAAATACTGCAAAAGAGAAATATTTTTTCATTATTTTTTTTTGTAAAAACCAAAGATAGCAGGATGGATGTTTATACTAAGCTAAAACAGAAATGGCCAACTGCTCTGCAATAATGGGCGTAAGTGCCACCCCCATACCATTGCAGCTAATGGCGGCCCACACATTTTTTTCTACCTTGGTTACTTGTGGTTTTTTATCTTCAGTAAATCCCATTAATCCGGCCCAGCGGTGTTCTATTAATCCTTCTGTTGGCAGGTTGTAATCTTTTAAAATATGCACTATTAAAAATCGTTCCAGTTCGGCCTGTATCGTTTCAGAAACCTCCAGGTTATCAGTTCTTTCTTCATTAATGGCCATGTTTCTGGCACCGCCCAGCAGTACCCTGTTTTTGAGATGCCGCCAGTAGTAAAACCCTTCGTTGTAATGAAAAGTGCCATTGAGTTTAAGGCCATTAATAGGCCGGGTTACAATTACTTGACCACGGGCAGGCTCAATGTATAAAGCTGGTATCAAGTCGCTGGTAAAACCATTTGTGGCCACAATTATTTTTTGGGTTTTAAAATGATGTACTTCTGTGTGCAACTCTATTTCGTTTTGATTTTGCTGCCATGCTTTTACCGTTTCGCCCATCATTATTTGTACGCCTTTTTCCTTAACCAGTTGCATAAGCGATTGTACCAGTAAACCGCTGTGCAGAGCACCTTCGTAATGGGTTTCAATAATGGTTTCAAAGCCACTTAATCCAAAAGAAGCCAGCTCTGATTCGTTGATTCTGAAAGTATTCTTGCTTTCTGTAACCTGCTCCAGTACAGCATTTAGCCATACTATTTTGTCTTTTAGCTGGGTTACATTTTTGTAGTCTTTGTCTATACATTCGTAGCCGCCACAGGGTTCATAGCCAACGGCTGTATCGCCTAATACATGCCTTATTTTTTTTATTCCACGATATCTGGCACTTACTAAATCCAACATGGCATTGGTTCCCATTGTAGCTGCATTGTGCAGTAGTTCGGTAGGGCTGCCAAAGCAGGCAAACCCTGCATTTCTGGTAGAGGCGCCAGTGGGGATCTTGTTACTGTCAAGTATTAATATTTCTAATTGTGGGTCACGACTTTTCAATTCGTAAGCGGCCCATAAACCCATCAGTCCACAGCCGATGATGATGATATCAACAGGTTTGTAAAACGATTCCTTTTCCCAGATAGAAAGCATAAAAAGATGTATGATTTATGATGTATGATGTTTGATTTGTGAAAGTAATTTAAAACCAATGTTAAAATAGGGAACAAATAATTTGTTGTGGTTTAAAATGAATTGTAGTTTGTTTCGGGTGCTTGAAACGCTAAGAAATAATTCTTAGGTTTACGAAAAAAAAATGAGCTATACAGACCGCCATATTATTGAAACCTATTCAGACTTGTTTAAAGGTCTTAGTTCAATGAATAAAATTGAATTAATAGAAAGCCTTTCCAAATCTTTAAAGAAAAAAAAAGCCACTAAAGAAACCAGCTTCTACAAATCTTTTGGGGCTTTGGGGTCAGATAAACCCGCAGAGGAAATAGTGCTTGATATTAAAAGCAGCATGAAATTCAGGAACAAAGAAATTAAACTTTGATGAAGTACCTGCTTGATACAAATACCTGTGTTTTCTTTTTAAGGGGAAAACTAAAACTCAATGAGATTATTAAGGAAAAAGGAAGAGAGAATTGTTTCATTTCTGAAATTACAGTTTTAGAACTTCGGTACGGTGCGGAAAATAGTGACCGTGTGGAAGAATCTCAAAAAGCAGTAGATGCCTTTGTAAATGGCTTATCTATCATTCCAATATTTGGTTCTATAAAATTATATGCTAAAGAAAAAGTCAGGCTTCGAAAAAATCGGAAAACCTGTTCATGACGAATTTGACCTTTTGATTGGTGTTACTGCGATAGAACATAAACTTACCCTTGTAACAGATAATATGAAAGATTTTAAACGACTGGAGGGTATCAAAATTGAAAACTGGTTTACCAGAAAATAAATTTTCTAATCTCTTTCTAATTCAGCGAAAGCAAAAAAGCTTCCAGGTCTTTTCGTTCATCATCATTCAGCCGGATGGGTTCACGGTTAAGGCTTTGGTTGGGTACATGCAGGCCAAAGCCCCAGCCGCCGCCACCGCCTACATTATAAAATATCAACAGGTCGTTAATGTTTTTTAAAGAGCCATTGTGCATGTAGGGAGCCGTTTTTTTAAGGTTTCTTACACTCGGTACTTTAAAGGAATTACGTTGAAGGTCTAGTTTTGTTGTGGTAAATAAACCAAGGTCTTTACTCAAAATGGGTTCATCAAAATCATCCGTTTCCAATACCCCAATCACTTCATTATCTTCCTTGTTAGCGTATGGCGGCATTACACCGTTAAACACAGGCATAAAATGGCAGGTGCCACATTTACCTGCACCCATAAATAAATTAAATCCACGTTTTACCGAAGGAGAAATAAGCTTTGTTTCATAAGTCATGTATTGATCAAAAAGGGAATGTAAACTGCTTAACGACCGAACAAAAGCTTCCAATGCATCGAGGGTAAGCTGGTATGTAATACTGTCTTTTGTAACACCAAATGCGGCTTTAAATTGTTGCTGTAATATTTCGTTCTCCTTTATTCTTTCCACTAACCGGCTTTCTTTAATATTACCCATTTCTATACGGCTGCTCAGTACCTCTCTAAACTGATCTTGTATAAACAATGCATGGCCATCCCTTTGAAAACGGATATGGTATTTACTATTAAAAAGTGTAGGTGTGTTTCTTGCAACGGTATCCACAAAACTAAAGCCAGTATTGCGTTGTACGGTATCAGCAAAATCCAGTTCGGGGTTATGGCAGCTAGCACAACTTATCTGTTCATTTGCCGAAAGGCTATTGCTTTCGAACAAGGATTTACCTAATGCCACCATCTCTGCAGGGTACGTTTTTGTTTGATGGTAGAGCTGGTCTATATAGCCTTTTTGAAAGAAAGAAGTGAATATTGGAGCATCCATATTTTTGAGTATATCCTGCTTGCCAATTTTATCGGCCAAAGCAAAAACAGGCTGTAAATATTTCCTGATAAATGTGAGCCTGTCGAAGTCGTCGAAATCATTTGTAGTGCTGCGTATAAACTGCCTTGCAAGATTTATTTGTAATAAAAGTTTTGTAAGATTTGCTATTGCTGGATTTGCTTTTTGGTACAACAGAACCAACTCCTGCAAGCCCGTTAAAGCTGTTGCCGTTTCGCCGATGGCATCTTTTAAAACCGGCTTATCGAAACCCGTAATTCCCAATGCCGCAATACGAATGGTAGCTGCTTTGATGGCGTTAAACAATCCGGTATCGGTGCAGGGTTTATTAAAGTGGTAGGTTTTTAAAAACCGGGCCGTACTAAGGGCAAGGTTTATTTCATAATTCATGGCCTTGTAGCTGGCTTTAAAAGTGGAATCATCTGCCAAAAAACGCTCCATTACCTGCAATCCATGCGGTTGTGCCACATACTCATAAGTGCCTTTACTCAATTCTACTTCCTCTTTTACACGGCTGTTAATACCGAGGTACACAGTAGCATCAAAATAAGAAATGAGTGGTTCCATTTTTTTGAATGCACGGCGAACTTTTTTAAATTGTTTTTCAAAAACGGATTGTTTGTATTTGTAGCCATGTATTTTTTGAAGTACAAGTATTTGCAATAAAAAACTATCTGCCTGTATGGTGTACCATTTATTTAGCGATGAATAGATAGCCGGCTCCACATTGGGTTGCTCTCCTTTTTTTGAATAGGAAAACTGAACCAAACCAATGCAAAGTATGCAGGTGAAAATTATGAGGATTGTTTTCTTCAATGCTATTATTTCTTAATAAAAATGTGGTTCTTCGTCAAAATTAGTGGAAGTCATATTGAAAGTTATTTGTGAGGAAGTAAATCATGGCCTTAAAGTTGTCCATATTTCTAAACCCCCTTGCCC
>JAYUOV010000222.1:0-3712 GCA_043760535.1 Chitinophagaceae bacterium | reverse complement strand
GCAATGGAGGCCAAACTGGAACATCTGCTACCTGCGTTGTATCAACAATATATAAAACTGCTACCATACCTGGTGGCCTTAATGATGATATTTCTTCTATTCAACTACAGCAAGGTTTTATGGCTACCCTTGCCGAAAATGAAGATGGAAGTGGTGCGGCGTACTCTTTTATTGCTGCCAATAGTAATATTTCTGTAAACCTCAATTCCTTACTCAATAATAAAGTTTCATTTATACGAGTATTGCCTTTTAGAAATACCTTAAAAAAGGGGGTAGGTCTTCAAAACAATGCACACATTGATCAAATAAATGTATCGTGGTTTTATGATTGGGGTCCAAATGACGTAAGCCTTCCCAGTCGTGAATTTTCTTTGATGGCATGGGGCAAGTCAGCCGCTAGCAATCCTGCTAATATTACTAATTACATCAGCAAGCCCGATGTTACGCATTTGCTCTCCTTTAATGAGCCAGACAATTCGGACCAGGCTAATATGGCGGTGGATACTGCAGTGAAGTATCAAAAAAACCTTGCTGCCACCGGGCTGAGGCTTGGCTCTCCAGCCCCTACCGAAGGCGAAGCATTTGACTGGCTTATTAGCTTTATGGGTGGTACCCGAAGGGCAGAAATTAAAGTAGATTATATGGCTGTGCATTGGTACGATTGGGGTAGCTATCTGTCAACTCTAAGTACAACCCCCAACCCCAATCAAGTATTTGACCGCTTTAAAAGTTATGTAAACCATGTTTACTCTATTTATGGAAAACCCATTTGGATTACTGAGTTTAATGCTAACAGAAATACTACCTCTGCCACACACGAAGCCTTTATTGCTTTGGCATTACCGTGGTTAGAGGCACAGCCATTCGTAGAACGGTATGCGTATTTCTTTCCTCCTGCATTACCCCCTGTGGATGCTATGGGTAACATAACACCGATTGGTACATCTTATCGAAATTTTGCTGCTTCTACACCTGCCGTTGCTAAAAACTACGATAATACAGAGCTATTAACCCAGGATGCAAACGTACTATTTGAAGCAGAGTCTGCTACGCTATATGGTTCCAATGTTAGTAATTGTGCCACAGCATCAGGTGGCCAAATGGCTACATCTGTTACCGGTAATAATCGTATTTCTTTTCATGAAATTAATGTGCCGGAATCGGGTAACTATTCAGTAGATGTAAGTTATTTTTCCACTACTGCTAGGGCCCTAAGCATGCGTGTAAATCATGGTGCTACTCGAAATGTTTCCATACCTGCTAGTGGAACTAAATGGTGCTTTGAGGGCGGGTCGCCTAGTGTTCACCAAATTCCACTTAGCCTAATGGCAGGTAATAATTCTATAGAATTTACGTTATCGCCAATTATAGATTTTGTAAGGGTAAAAGATAATGTTCCACTACCTGTTTCGCTAATAGATTTTTCGGGTACGGTGACTAATAAATCTATTAAACTAAGTTGGCGTACAGCACAGGAGCAGAACAGCCGATATTTTGAAGTATTGAAATTGAACGAGGGAAATCAGTATGTGCCAATAGGAAAAGTAAGTGCAGCAGCAAACAGTACCACTGTCACTACCTACCAGTTTACAGACCAAAGCCCTACCAAAGGAATAAATTATTACCAACTAAAGGCGGTAGATAATGATGGGAAATTTACCTTGTCTAAAAGTGTAGCGGTTAAATACGATGCAAACATTACAGCGTTATCAGTTGTTTCCACTTTGCACAATAACATAAGGGTGGCTGCTTACCACCATACCACCGAAAAGGCATCCATTCATCTTTTGGGCATAGATGGCAAAACAATTTATGCAAAAAGTATTATGCTGAATAGTGGTGTTAATTTTATAGATATACCAACTACAATGTTTAAAGGCGGCGTTGGTGTAGTGAGCTTACAAACAAGCAAAGCTGTAAATAGCTTAAAAATAATCATGTAACAATAGTAATAGCTTAAAGTTATCCCTGAATATTTATTAATTTTTAAAAAAAATACTATGAAAAAATTATCAGTCATTCTCTGCATCCTAGTAATAGTTGCTTGCAGAAAAAGCAAATCTACAGCTACGCCAACACCAGCGCCAGCTCCTCTAAGTTATCAGTTACTATGGTCTGATGAGTTTAATACAGAGGGCACTCCGGACACATCGAAATGGCGGTATGATTCTGGGTTTGTAAGAAACGAAGAGGCTCAATGGTATCAGCGTCAAAATGCTGTTTGCGAAGGTGGAAATTTAGTAATTACCGGAAAAAAGGAACGTTTGCCAAACCCAACTTATGTGGCGGGAAGCACCGATTGGAGAACCAAACGTCAGTTTATAGACTACACTTCATCTAGTTTAAAAATGAAAGCAGCGGATGCATTTAAATATGGCAAGATGGAAGTAAGAGCTAAGATTGATGCGCAAACAGGTTTATGGCCAGCCATCTGGACACTTGGGGTTTCCGGCGAATGGCCTTCTAATGGAGAAGTAGATGTAATGGAATATTACGGTGATAAAATACTGGCAAATTTTGCTTTCGGTGGTACTATGCGCTGGCAAGCCATTTGGGATGGTGCTAGTAAACCACTAAGTGCATTAGGCGGCTCATTATGGGCCAGTCAGTTTCATATCTGGACTTTAGAGTGGGATGAAAATATAATGACTATTCTACTAGACGGTGCGCCAATGAATTCTATCGACCTCAGTATCACTTTTAATAAGATTAATGGCCTCAATCCATTCCGGCAGCCACACTATGCACTTTTAAATCTTGCAATGGGCGGCCTTAGCGGTGGTAGTTTGGCTAGTACGGTGTTACCTTCAAAATATTTAGTAGATTATATAAGAATTTACCAAAAAAAGTAATGGTAAGTACCAAAAGTTTGTTTAATCTGTTCATCATTCTATAAATATGGATTCTAACGTATGGTAAAAAATTTTCTAGTGGCATTCATCTTTATGTTGTCGAAATATGTTTCGGTTTCACAAACAATTTTGCCATCATTGTTTAGCGACAATATGGTACTTCAGCAGCAGGAACTGGTTGCTATTTGGGGTACAGATTTACCAGGTACAAAAATATCTGTAAGTGGAAGTTGGGCTAAAGATGCTAAAGTAATTACCGATGAAAAGGGCCACTGGAAACTAAAGTTGCAGACGCCTGCTGCAGGCGGGCCCTACACTATTGTAATTAAAGGAACCCAAAAAATTACATTAAGAAACGTACTTATTGGTGAAGTATGGTTGTGCGCTGGCCAATCAAATATGGAAATGCCAGTAAAAGGATATAACAACCAACCGGTAATTGGCAGTAACGAAACGATATTAAATTCTCTGAACGATAATATTCGTTTTATGAACACGCCCCGCTCGGTAAGTGTAAGCCCAGTGTACGATTCAAAGGGAGATTGGAAAGCAGCAAATGCTGCCACAACAGGAAACTTTAGTGCCACTGCTTATTATTTTGCAAAGAAGCTTCAATCGGTTTTAGGTGTGCCTGTCGGTATTATTCAATCGGCCTGGGGTGCCTCTACCATTGAAAGCTGGATGGACAAGCAGAGCTTATCTGGTTTTAAGAATAAAGTAATACCAGAAAAAGTTCCGGATTCTTTTCCGAACAGAACAAATACAGTCATGTTTAACTCTATGTTGCATCCTTATGTAGGCTATACTATTAAAGGTATTACCTGGTATCAGGGAGAATCTAATCGTGAAAATGCTGAGGA
>JAYUOV010000221.1:0-3748 GCA_043760535.1 Chitinophagaceae bacterium | reverse complement strand
ATGCAATCGAAGTAGCCAAAAAAACCATCGCCGGTATTTACCAGGGCGTACCAACAACGGAGTTGGATAATTTGGCTGCCGAAACTGCTGCTTCGCTTACCATTACCCACCCCGATTACGCCATTCTTGCCAGCCGCATTGCAGTTAGCAACCTACACAAGAATACCTTGAAAAGTTTCTCTGGCACCATGCGGAAGCTTTACGATTACGTAGATACTGCATCGGGCAAAGCAACCCCTATGATAGCCGATGACGTAATGCAAATAATAGAAGATAATGCCGACCTGCTGGATAGCACCCTTATTTACGACCGTGATTTTGCTTTCGATTATTTCGGTTTTAAAACATTGGAAAAAGCATACCTGCTAAAGATTAATGGCAAAATAGCCGAACGTCCGCAGCACATGTACATGCGTGTTGCCGTAGGCATCCATAAGCATGATATTGAAAACGCCATCAAAACTTATCACCTCATGAGTGAGCGTTGGATGACTCATGCTACCCCAACTTTATTCAACGCCGGTACACCCAAGCCGCAAATGAGTTCTTGCTTCCTTTTGACCATGAAGGAAGACAGCATCGACGGCATTTACGATACTTTAAAACAAACAGCCAAAATCTCTCAAAGTGCCGGTGGCATTGGGTTGGCTATCCATAACATCCGTGCTACAGGTAGCTATATTGGCGGCACCAATGGTACTAGTAATGGTATCATTCCCATGCTGCGTGTATTTAACGATACAGCCCGTTATGTAGATCAGGGTGGTGGAAAACGCAAAGGAGCCTTCGCTATTTACCTGGAACCATGGCATGCCGATGTATTCGAATTTTTAGACCTGCGTAAAAACCATGGTAAAGAAGAAATGAGGGCACGTGATTTGTTTTTTGCCCTTTGGATGAGCGATTTGTTTATGAAAAGGGTAGAAGCCAACGACGATTGGAGCTTGTTTTGCCCCAACGAAGCACCTGGCCTTAGCGATTGCTGGGGAGCTGATTTTGAAAAATTATACCTGCAACACGAAGCAGACGGCAAAGCTCGTAAAGTGGTAAAAGCACAAGAACTTTGGTTTAAAATATTAGAATCGCAAATAGAAACCGGTACACCTTATTTGTTGTACAAGGATGCTGCAAACGGCAAAAGCAACCAGCAAAATCTTGGCACCATAAAAAGCAGCAATCTCTGCACAGAGATAATGGAATACACAAGCCCCGAAGAAGTGGCTGTATGTAATCTGGCATCAATGGCCTTGCCACGGTTTGTAATAGATGGTAAATTCAATCATCAAAAATTATACGAAGTAACCTATCAGGTAACCAAAAACCTGAATGCGGTTATTGATAATAATTACTACCCAATAGAAGAGGCCCGTTACTCTAACATGAAACACAGACCTATAGGTTTGGGTGTACAAGGTTTGGCCGATGTATTTATTTTGCTTCGCCTACCTTTCGAAAGCGATTTTGCTAAAATACTCAACAAGAACATATTCGAAACCATCTATTTTGCCGCCATGACGGCTAGTAAAGATTTGGCCAGAGAGCATGGTGCCTACGAAACTTATCAGGGTTCACCGGTGTCAAAAGGTATTTTCCAGTTCGATATGTGGGGCGTAACCCCAACCGACCGTTGGGATTGGGCTGCATTAAAAGCCGAAGTAAAAGAGCACGGTGTTCGTAATTCATTATTGGTAGCACCCATGCCTACAGCTTCCACTTCGCAGATTTTTGGAAACAACGAATGTTTTGAACCATACACCAGCAACATTTATACCCGCCGTGTATTAAGTGGAGAGTTTATTATCGTAAACAAGCATTTGCTGAAAGATCTCGTAAGTTTTGGCCTATGGAACAACAGCATGAAAAATAAGATTATTGCAGCTAATGGTTCTATCCAAAACATTGCTGAAATACCTGCGGATTTAAAAGAATTGTACAAAACCGTTTGGGAAATAAAGCAGCGTAACCTAATAGATATGGCCGCCGATCGTGGTGCCTATATTTGCCAAAGCCAGTCGCTTAATTTGTTTGTAGATAGCCCTACCGCTAGCAAATTAACTTCCATGCATTTTTACGGCTGGAAAAAAGGATTGAAAACAGGTATGTATTATCTCCGCAGCCAGGCCGCTACACAAGCCGTACAGTTTACCGTAGAAAAACAAGGTAGCGCAGATGTAGAACCGGTAATACCTCATGTAAACCAAACAGCAAAAACCGACTTAGACATTGAACCAACCTTTATAGAAGGCGAAACCTGTACCATGCAAGATGGCTGTGTTAGCTGCGGATCGTAAACTCTAAAAGTGAGTGGTGAAACGTAACAATATCTGAAAACATTAAAAGTTTGCCGAAAGGCAAACTTTTAATGTTTTCAGATAAAAATATTTCAATTCAATACACCAATTTTCAAATGCGTAGCCTTCTCCACCAGGAGAAGGGCTGGGTGTGCGGCCTCACAATTCTCGTTTCACGTATTTTTACCAGATGATTACTGAAAGAGAATTACAATTTATGCAATTAGCGGTGGAGCAGTCGAGCTATGGAATGGAAAACGGCTTTGGTGGCCCGTTTGGTTGTGTAATAGTAAGAGGAGATGAGGTAATAGCAAAAGGCTGTAACCGGGTGGCCAGCACTAACGACCCAACAGCCCATGCCGAAGTGGTAGCCATCAGGGAAGCCTGCAAGGTCATCGGAAATTTTCAATTAACCGACTGCGAAATATTTACCACTTGCGAACCTTGCCCAATGTGTATAGGCGCTATTTACTGGGCACGGCCTAAAATAGTTTACTACGCCAACACCAAAAAAGATGCAGCCGAAATCAATTTCGATGACCAGTATATCTACGACGAATTAGCCCTGCCAATGGCCGGCAGAAAATTACCCATGGTTCAAATAACAATTGGCGAAGCCAAACAGGTTTTTAACGACTGGGCTTTAAAGCAGGATAAAACAGTTTACTAATAGATAATTGACAACTGAATAATTAATAATTCAGATCACAAAAATTATTTATTATCCACTACCTCATTATCCATTACCTCATTATTCATTTAAGTTTTGTTTCGCAAAATAGCCACAGCATATAAAAATTCGTTTAGCGGTCTCAGCCGCGAAACCTGGTTATTGAGTATCGTAATGCTCATTAATCGGAGCGGTACTATGGCCGTGCCGTTTATGAGTTTATACGTAACACAGTATTTAAAACGTCCAGCTTCAGATGCAGGCGTTATCATTACCTTGTTTGGTGTAGGTTCTATTTTGGGTTCTATTGCCGGTGGCAAATTTACCGATGTTATTGGTTTTAGACCCGTTCAGATATTCTCGTCAATTGTTGGTGGCTTACTATTTTTATTATATGCTACTGTAACACATTATACCACACTTTGTGTGCTAACGGTGGTCATTGCATTTGTGGCAGAAGCATTTCGGCCAGCTAATTTTACTGCAATTGCGGCTTATGCAGCACCTGGTTTGGTTACACGTTCGTATTCACTAAACAGGCTGGCCATCAATTTAGGCTGGGCCGTAGGCGGCAGTATTGGCGGTATTATTGCCTCTATAAACTATCAGTTATTGTTTGTGGTAGATGGAGCCGTAAACATATTGGCGGGCATTGGTATTCTTTGGTTATTGCCTTCGGCAAAAACGTTTAGTAAAAAAGTGGCAGAAAAAGTAAAAAATATGGTAGTGAGAAAGCCATGGGAGGATGCACTCTTTATAAAGTTCATTTTACTGACCACACTATTTA
>JAYUOV010000220.1:0-3750 GCA_043760535.1 Chitinophagaceae bacterium | reverse complement strand
TATTAAAAACCGGACTAAAAAACTCAAAATCCTTTCCACCTACCCATGGAACCCAACTTGGATAATGGCTATTAATGATTGGGAAGTAAAGCATATCTACCACCTTACCATGCAGAAAACTTCCATAACCACCTCCATTTGGCAAAAACTTTGCCAAATTTTGTGTGTAGGGGTCGCTGTTTTCAAAAACCATTCCGTAGAACAACGAATCAATCAGATTGCCAAAGGCACCAGCAAAAATGAGACCCACACATACTATAAAGCCTTTGTTAAGTTTCTGGTTGATTATTTTATTGATATAATAAACGCCAAAAATTACAGCACCCAGCCTGAAAATAGTTAAAGCCAATTTACCCCAGCCGCCACTTTCACCAAACTTCCAGCCCCACGCCATGCCTTCATTTTCCACGAAGTGAAGCCGAAACCATTTACCTAAAATCATGTGTTCTTCACCCATGTGGTAACTGGTTTTTATATAAAATTTTAAGGCCTGATCGGCAATAAGGATTAACAGTATAAAAACAACTATTTTATATTTCTTCACAAATTAAATTTTATTATTTGGCCAAAGATAAAGGGAAGTGGTATTACCCAAACTTCCCCACCATTTCTGCCGGAACTACCCATGCATCAAATTCTTCCGGGGTTACATAACCCAATTTTACGGCCATTTCTTTTAAAGTAGTGCCTTCTTTATGTGCTGTTTGTGCTATTTCTGCTGCTTTATAATAACCAATTTTTGTGTTGAGACTTGTTACCAGCATCAGGCTATTGTCCACATGTTTTTTAATATTGGCTTCAATAGGAGCCAGGCCTACAGCACATTTATCGTTAAAAGAAACGCAGCCATCGCCTATCAATCTGGCACTGTGCAAAAAGTTGTAAATCATCATTGGCTTATAAACATTCAGTTCAAAATGTCCATTGCTGCCACCGATGCTAATTGCCACATCATTACCCATTACCTGTGCAGCTATCATGGTAAGTGCTTCGCATTGTGTAGGGTTTACTTTGCCCGGCATAATTGATGATCCAGGCTCATTATCTGGTATAAACATTTCGCCTATACCGCTCCGTGGGCCGCTGCTTAACATACGAATATCGTTGGCTATTTTCATCAGGCTTACGGCTATCGTTTTTATTGCACCATGGCTTTCCACAATCGCATCATGTGCGGCTAAAGCTTCAAATTTATTTTCGGCAGTAACGAATGGAAGCCCCGTTAATGCTGCAATGTGGCCCGCTACATTTTCTGAGTAATTAGCTGGGGTATTAATGCCTGTGCCTACAGCCGTGCCCCCCAGAGCCAGTTCGCTAAGGTGGGCAAGGGTGTTTTTAATGGCTTTTAAACCGTGGTTTAGCTGGCTTACATAGCCGCTCAGTTCTTGGCCTACAGTAAGGGGCGTAGCATCCATAAAGTGGGTACGGCCTATTTTTACCACATGCATATATGCTTTGCATTTAGCGGCTAGTGTATCCCTTAATTTTTCTATGCCGGGTATGGTTACTTCCATTAAAATTTTGTAGGCAGCTATGTGCATCGCAGTGGGAAAGGTATCGTTACTACTTTGGCTTTTATTCACGTCATCGTTCGGATGCAGAAACTTTTGTTTGTCTTTTAGGCTACCACCGTTTAGTACATGGCCACGGTAGGCTATCACTTCATTTACATTCATATTGCTTTGTGTGCCACTGCCCGTTTGCCATACCACCAGCGGAAAGTATTGGTCTAGTTTGCCCTCCAGTATTTCATCACAAACTTTGCCAATTAAGTCGCTTTTTTCTTTGGGTAAAACGCCAGCTTCAAAGTTGGTAATCGCCGCTGCTTTTTTCAGGTAAGCAAAAGCACGGATTATCTCTTTGGGCATCTTATTGATGTCCTGTGCTATTTTAAAATTTTCAACACTGCGTTGGGTTTGAGCCCCAAACATGGCATCTGCAGGTACGTGCACTTCGCCCATAGTATCTTTTTCTATACGATAATTCATTTCTAAAAGAAGCACCTGTTTACCTACAGGCAGGGTTTATTGGTAATGAAAATGTAGGCTGCAAAAGTAAGGGCTAGTTTGGGATTAGGGATTAGGGAATGGTTGATTGGTTAATTGGTATTTAGTTTAATTGGTATTTTGGGATTAGGAAATTGGGGAATGGTTGATTGGTTAATTAGTGTGGAGGTTAATTCGTAGAATAGAAGATTGGTTTTCAAAACGAATCATTAGTACCTCCTAATCCCTAATTAACTAACGAATCCTTCCGGCACCTACAAACTTTTCTCTCCAGTATTTAATGGCCATATCGTAAATGAGTACGCCTTTGTTGGTGGCACTTATAAACCGGTTGTTTTGCAAGTACACACCTACATGGCTTATCTTTTTTGCTTTTATGGTGGTAAAAAAAACAAGATCACCTTCCACCAGGTTACGGGTATTGGTAAATGCGGAAATGGCAGCATATTGTGCTTCGGAAGTACGGGAAATTTTTTTCTTATAAACCGCATCAAACAATAGTTGGGTAAAACCAGAACAGTCAATTCCCTTATCATTTTGGCCACCATATTGGTAACGGGTATTGAGCCATTTATCTATAAAAAGATATAGGTTATTATGTGTAATGCTGCTTGGTTTTACACCTAGTAGCGTGGCATATTTTTTTTGTAATTGGGTTGATGGCTTTTCGGTATTTGCAGGTAAAGTACTTTTATTACCAGAGGCGCAACTTTGTAGTATGAAAAACACGCCACACAAAAGACAGAGCCAAAAAATGGAACGGGTTTTTGAATACATAAATGTTGAAGTAGATTTATTGCAAAATAAGGACTAGTAGCGTCTTTTTAGTATAGTAATTATTTACAGGCCCTGTACAAACTGCTATAGTTCGCAACCATTAAAATGATTATTAGTCTTTTGATTATCGGGTTAGGCGGGGCAAGAAAAAAATAAGCTACGCAAAAAAACGATGAATAGTATTGAGTTCTGAATCAATAAAAAAGGAAAATCCAACATGGCAACCTTTTTTTAATACTTACTCAATGTTATTTTATTTTATCACTATCAGTTTTTTTGTAACCGAACCCTATTTGTATTTTAACGGTATAAATACCATTGGCTCACTTTGCTATCTCTAAACAATAACTCACTTGAGGAAAAAACGTGAACTGCCAGTGATTAGGTCGTTAGTCAATACTTTATTGAATCAATTAAATATTAAACATTAATAGTTAATAACCCATCATTAATTTACCTCAATGACAACTTACAATTTTACACCTTGCGGAATATAGCAGATTTACCCGTTTTACTGTAAATACTAACAATACATACCATATATAACTTAGCGTAGGCGGCTACACTAGCACCCGAAAGTTTTATGAAAATTTTAAAAGAAAGGAAGCAAGCACCAAGCAGACTAATAATTCCCGCAAATTTTCCAACATATAGGAAATCACCAATAATGGATGGGTGGTGCCACAAATACTATCTCTAAGCAGTAATAACTAATAGAATGCCTAAAGGCTAAGGCACCCAAAAAAGGGGGCTTAGCTAAATAATATGTCCATTATTACAGCCAATAACATAAGCGGCAGAAGCAGCAGTTGCAAAACATAAAGTTTTGATAATGATTAGTACCTTTTTGTTGTTAATGACACTTCATTTACCCAAAAATCCACACACAGAATTGGTTCTACAATACCCTTTTTAAAACAGTTTTTTTCGAATAAAGAAACGATTTTTATTAAAACTGTCTTTCATG
>JAYUOV010000219.1:0-3753 GCA_043760535.1 Chitinophagaceae bacterium | reverse complement strand
TTTGTTTTTTAAAAATAACGGATAATAGTACGAAGGTGACAAAGATAAGCGGCACACTTAACCAGCCCAACAAAACTCCGCCAACAATAGCCACAGCCAGTAATAGTACTTTAGGAAGATTTGCTTTAAATGTTTTTTCCTTAAACTTGTTGCTCATTATGGGGATGTCGCTTACCATAAGCCAGCTAAGAATGGCGATGATGGCGTAAATAAACCATTTGTTAAGCAGCAGGTTAATTATCCAATCGGTATTGCTATGCCAGTAAATAAGTGGAAACGCAGCAATGGTAAGGCCTACGGATGGCACGGGTGTGCCACGAAACGAGTAGGTTTGGCGGGTATCGAGGTTAAACTTGGCCAGGCGGTATGCGGCGGCACAAGGCAGGATAAATGCAGGTACCAGCCATAAAACAGAGGCATCAAGGCCATCCTCGCTACGGGCTACGCCAAGCCGTAATAGTTGGTACAGTATCATGCCGGGAGCTACGCCAAAACTTACCACATCGGCCAGCGAATCGAGTTGCTTGCCCATTTCGGAAGATGCCCCCATGAGCCGTGCAATAAAGCCATCGAAAAAATCTACAACTGCTGCAATACCGATGAATAGCGATGCCAGCCAAATTTTTTCAGTTAGGTTAATGTATTGGGCGCCTGTATCAGGATTCTCTACTATTACAATGCCATTTTGTAGTGTAAATAAAATGGCTATGCAGCCGCAGAAAAGGTTTAGCAGGGTAACTATGTTGGGAATTTGTTTCATGTTGGTTTTTTATGTCCCAAGGCGGAAGCCGTGGGGTAGTAAAGTAGTTTTTATTATTCGTCGGGTTTAGATAATTGTTCTACCAGTTGGTGGAGTTTATCTGCCAGTAGTTTTTTGGGAATGAGTTTGGTTTCGTAATCGGCTATCATTGCGGGTGATGTGTTTCGGGCCATGGCATATTCCACCACTTCGGTTTCTTTGCCTTTGCACAATAAAACGCCGATGCTTGGGTTTTCGTGTAGCCGCTTTACATCACGGTCTAACGCTTCCAGGTAAAAGTTGAGCTTGCCTAAAAATTCGGGCTGAAACTCTTCTATTTTTAATTCGAATAGCACCAGGCATTGCAAATCGCGGTGGTAAAAAAGCAGATCGCTGTAGTAATCCTTATTGCCCACCTGCAGCCTAAATTGATTGCCCATATAAGTAAAGCCTTTGCCTATTTCGATGATGAATTTTTGCAGGTTTTTGATAAGTGCTTTTTCAAGGTCGGTTTCCGAATGGCCTTCGGGCAGGTCGAGAAATTCGAAAATGTAGGGGTCTTTAAAAAGGTTTTTCAACTTGTCTGGAAATTGTGTCGGCATGGCCGACACAATTGGGTTGGCTAACATAGTACGTTCGAAAGTTGCTGTATTGAGCTGCCGTTCCAGTTCTCTAACAGAAAGCCTTTCATTCACGGAAATCAATAAGTAAAAAATTTTCTCCTCTGCTTTTTTTGTCTTCGATAAAATATGTAAATGTGCCGACCATTGAATTTGTGTCAACAGTGTTGACACAAATTTATTATGTTGAAAATCAGACTCTTGTAATTGTGTCATCGCCGATGACACAATTACAAGAGTAGCTTTTTTTTGCTTTTTCAATTGTGTCGCCGCTGGCGGCACAATTGCCTTTTGCTCTTTGGCAAGCTGTATTTCCATCCATAGTTTAAAACACTCCGAGTCGATAGCATACACTTGCGAAAACTGTTTCATCCTATACAACCCTCTGCGGTTAAACCCACTTAAACCAGGCATTTTAAGGGCAATAAAAGCAGCGAGTTCATCTACCGTACCCTGCCCCCAAACGCCTAGAGAAACTTTATCGGAAACTATTTTGCCTACATTAAAATATAGCAATACCAACTCTGCATTTACCCTACTAAACGCACGGCCACGGGCTTCGTGTATTAGCCGTACAATGTTTTCGAATTCCTGAAAAGGGGCAGTAGGTTTTTGTTTGGCCATTGCGGTTGATAATTGGGTCTTGCTCATCATCCCAAGGCTGAAGCCATGGGTTAGGAAAGTTCTCCGGGTAAATGGTTAGTTACTTTTTAACCATACAGCGTTCTATCTCCTCTACTGTAATTGGAATGTTTTTAAACAGATCCACATGTCCACTCTTTGTAATCCAAAAATTGTTTTCAATGCGGATGCCCATTTTTTCTTCTTCTATATAAATGCCCGGCTCCACGGTAAATACCATACCGGCTTTTATGGGTGCGGTGCGGGTGCCAAGGTCGTGAACATCCACGCCAAGGTGGTGGCTGATGCCGTGGTACAGGTACTTGCGGTAGGCACGGTTTTCAGGGTCTTCGTTTTTAATGTCTTCTTTTTTCAGCAAGCCTATTTTAGGGAAAACCTTCGTTGCTTCATCGCCTATTTTTTCGGTATAATCTACTATGCTGATGCCGGGTTTTAAAATACTCTTGGCATAATTGTGTAAGTTCAGGCAGGTGTTATATACTTCCTTTTGGCGCTTCGTAAATTGACCATTTACAGGTATGGTACGGGTAAGATCGGCACAGTAGCCGCCGTAATTGGCGCCAAAATCCATCAGTATCAGGTCGCCATCTTTACACTCGGCATTGTTGCTGATGTAGTGTAAGGTTCGGGCGGCATCGCCGCTGGCTATAATGCTGCCATAAGCCTCACCACGGCTGCGGTTGCGCAAAAATTCGTGTACTATTTCGGCCTCTATTTCATGCTCCCATACACCGGGCTGCACAAACTGCATTACCCTTCTGAAGGTTTTTTCGGTAATGTCAATCGCCTGCTGCAGCACGGCTACTTCCTGTGCAGTTTTAATGCCACGAAGCTCTTTCAGTACCCTGGCACTGCGTACATAATTGTGCAGCGGGTAGCGTTGTTTCATAGCTTCGGCATAGCGGTAATCACGGGTGGGCATTAGGCTTCCTTTGCGGTCGTTTTCATTGGTATTCAGGTAAATGTTATCTGCCAGGTGTATCCAGGGTTGTAGTAGAGCATCAAGGCTATCCAGCCAAACAATGCGTTCCATACCGGTCATTTTTTTGGCTTCTTCGGCACGCAATCTTTTGCCATCCCATTTTTCTTTTATTTCGTTAGGGCGTACCAGTACCAGCACTTCACGGTACTTCGGGTCGGGGTTGTCGGGAAAAAACACCACCATGGTATCTTCCTGTTCAATGCCTGTAAGCCAGTACAGGTCGCTGTTTTGCTGAAAGCGATATATGGCATCGCCATTGCTGGGCACCTCATCATTACTATTAAAAATGGCAATGCTGTTGGGTAGCATTTGCTTTACAAACCGCTGGCGGTTCTGTATAAAAATCTTGGGATCCAATGGCAGGTGCTTCATTTTAATGTATGATGTATGATGTATGATGTATGATGTATGATGTATGATGTATGATTTGGGATTTGGGATTTATTTTCCGTAGGCACAAAGGGTAAATGTAAGGAAAGATGCAGGATGCGTACTGGCTTTTGATATGGAAGGCTGTTGGGCATAACTGTGCCTGCCCAGGTAGTATCGGGTTACAAATACAGTGAAGGCTCAGGAGGTTTTCATTTATAGAAAATACAAGTTTGTAAAGTCAGAACTCCTTACCCCTCGCAGTTTTGATTGGGTAGCTTTTCTTTTTTTGCCTGCCCCGTTGAATATCGGTGGATTATTTCGGTGGAACCCAGCGAAAGCCGTGCCCTGATGGAGCGACATTGGCGAACGTTGTAAATCCCGTAGCATTACGGGACTCC
>JAYUOV010000218.1:0-32912 GCA_043760535.1 Chitinophagaceae bacterium | reverse complement strand
GGCGCAGCAGGTCTGGGGCGGGCACGGCTATATCGAGGAACAGGGCATGTCGCAGAGCTATAAAAAACCTGAGCTGGGATGCTTACGTGGCCACCTGTGGTAAAGGTTACACAAGGGTGGATATACGTATGGATGCAACCACAGGCCACATGTATGTGCTCGAAGTAAATGCCCAATGCGGCATTAGCGAAGATGAAAACTTTACTTCCATAGGTGCCATACTGCGGCTGGGAAACGGTACTTTTAACAATATGATAGTGGAAATATTGAATGATGCTATAGAACGAAATGTAGCAGCCATAGGCATTATTATACCTACTCTAAATAAATAAGCTAATACAAATCTATTCGTTTCCATTTGTGTAATGAGTGGTAAAAAAGCAATATGAAAATCTGTGTTCTACAACCCGACTATTCCACCTCTGCCGTTGACTATCAGCACTACGACCCGCTACGCAATTTGAGTGCTTTAATGCCAGAGGCCACATTTACCCATATACAGCTTAATAAACTTACTACCTATAAACAGTTAAAAGAATTAAAGCGGCAGCACTACGATGTGTTTGTAAACCTCTGCGAAGGCTACCTGGAGTGGGAGGTGCCTTCCATAGATGTGATTTATACATTAGAATTATTGAACCTACCGTTTACCGGTCCCACATCGCTGCTTTACGATCCGCCGAAGGAACTGATGAAATATGTGGCCTATTGCGAAGGCATTAAAACACCTGCTTATGTATTGGTGCAAAGTATAAGCGATGCTGAAAAGGCAGCAACAGAACTAACTTTTCCATTGTTTGTAAAACCGGCTAAAGCAGGCGATAGTTTGGGTATAGATGCGGGTTCTTTGGTATATGATAGTAAAGCTTTGCTGCAAAAATGTGCCTTGCTATTACCAGAGTACAACGAATTACTGGTGGAAGCATACATAGATGGCCGTGAGTTTACAGTTATGCTGGCTGCCAATGCCGAACCATTAAAAAGCTGTACCGTTTTTAAACCGGTAGAGTTTATTTTTCCCGAAGGGAATTGCTTTAAAACCTACGCACTAAAAACTTCGGAGCTACATCCAACCGCTAATATTCCGGTATCCGATTATGCACTTGACCAACAATTACGACAAGCTGCAGAAAAAATATTTACTGCTTTTAACGGCGTAGGCTATGCCCGGCTCGACTTTAGGATGAATGCCAATGGCGAACTTTTTTTTCTGGAAATAAACTTTACCTGCTCTGTTTTTTATAGCCATGGTTACGAAGGTTCTGCCGATTATATTTTAAAACATGATGGCTTTGGCCAATCCAATTTTCTGAGGCATATAATTGCCGAGGGCATTTCTCGGCACGGGCAAAAACAAAAAAAATATACCTTAAAAGGCAATGCCATAGCTGGTTACGGCATATACGCCACACAAAATTTAGCCGCCGGGCAGCTCATTTTTAAAGGCGAAGAAAAAGCACAGCGATTGGTAACCCGCCGCTATATGGAGCAGCATTGGTCAGTAGCAGAAAAAGAAAATTTTCGCCGCTATGCTTATCCGCTTAGCACAGAAGTTTTTATACTATGGGATAACAACCCGGCCGAATGGGCACCACAAAACCATAGCTGCCAACCCAACACGGGCTACGATGGATTAAATGTATTTTCTCTCCGCTTAATTGCAAGTGGCGAAGAACTTACACTGGATTATGCCTCTTTTTTAGATGAAAATATGGAGCCGTTCGAATGCCGTTGTGGTGCTGCTCATTGCCGTGGTAGGGTAACTGGCCAGCTAAAGAATACAGTTACAGAAAGAGAAAAAGGGCTGGCTTAAACCCGGCACATGCATTTAGGCCACAGTGCCACTTTGCTTGTTTGCCAGCTTTTGTAAAAGCAGTTTCTAACCGAACTTTAATCACACTATTTATGTCAAGATTTCAAATTTTACGCAGCCTCATGTTTCGCCATCGTACGCAGTTGGTGCTAACTTATGTGCTGTTTACACTAGAAATGCTGGGCACTTTACTCCGCCCGTTTTTTCTGGGTATGGCGGTAAACGATCTGGTTAAAGGCAGCTATTATGGGTTAATTCTTTTATGTATAGTACATTTTGCATACCTCATAGCCGGCACCATCCGCCACATGTACGATACCCGTACCTACAGTGCCATTTACACTTCACTGGTAACCCAATTTTTAAGCCGTCGCTTTGGCCATTCAGAAGTGTCTAAACTAAGTGCACACTCTACTCTGGCCCGTGAATTTGTAGATTTTCTGGAGTACGATCTAGTATATGTTATGGAGGCTTTTTACAATATTTTGGGTTCGCTGGTTTTGCTCATGTTTTACGATCTTGGCGTGGTGGGCATTTGTTTTGCAGCTCTTTTGCCAGTGGTAAGCATCAGCTATGTATATGGCCGAAAAATGAAACGGCTCAACAAATTAAAGAACGACGAACTGGAAAAACAGGTGGACGTAATTACCACCGGCGACATAAAAACCATTCGCAGCCATTACAATAACCTTCGCAAGTGGCAGATAAAAATCAGCGATAAAGAAGCCATCAATTTTGGCCTGATGGAAATAATGGTAATGGCCGTAATTGGCGTTTCGTTATTGGTAACTGCCCGTACTTCTGGCCAGGCTTTGCAGGCTGGCGATATTGTGGGCATATACGCCTACATACTCAAGTTTGTAAGTGGGCTCGATACCATTCCATACACCGTTCAGCGGCTCAGTTCTTTGGGCGATATTACCCGCCGCATAGAGCTGCAAGAAGAAGACTTTCCTGAAGAAACAGAAAGTAGCAATGAGCCGTTCTGGCCAATTGTGACTACTAAAAATGCTGATGAATTTATTTGATGTTTTACTTTGAGCCGGGCAATGGTACTACTATAAAGCATCGTTGCGTCGCACTCTTGTACGCCATATCCACTATTCGGCTTCGCCTCAAATAGAATGCTGTTAGCTTTCTGCCCAAATAAAAATTTATCTTTCATGCCTAATGCTTAGCATTTTTACCATGATAAAACAAACTGGTATGAACGAACAAAAATTTGACTTTCTGCAACATCAATTGCTTGTATTGGCGGCACAGATAGACCCTGTGCAAAAATCGTTATGGGGCAAAATGTTTGCACAGTAAATGCTGGAGCCTACTGCCAAATTCTTTCAGGTAACTACCAATAAAACACAGTTTTCGCTGGTAACACCATTAGAACATTTACCTAAATACCTAGAATTTTTGTGGAGCGAAAAAGAGTTTAAAGAGAATACAAAAGAACCGGTTTTGCCAGAAGAACCGTTATCATTGAATCTCATAAAATACGGAGATTCATTATAATTGCTAAGGCAGGAAGTGAATTTTTTATTTACCTTTTTTTAGGAAGATGCACTTAAAACAACCCAGCATCCTGTATTTGGGGTGCTAAAATTTTCGGCTTGGGTACAGCTACACCACAAACACGTAATACACCACCTGAAACAATTTGGTGCGTGATTGTAAAAAAGGGTTAAGGGTTTAGAAATCTAGCAGATGAGTCAGTATTGAAATGAACAACTAAACACTAAACATCTAAACCCCAAACGTAATTAATCTTCTTTTTTGGCAGCAACAGGAGCTGGGGCTGCAGTTTTAGCCTTATTAGGCTTTGCAGGGCGGATATTGCCAAATGAACCTTTAGTAATTTTTCCTTTTTTTGTTTTGATGTCACCTCTTCCCATGATGTTTATTTTTTTATTGGTTTGATTTTACCCGCAATAAGCTGCGGCAGATTAAAGCGAAAGTAAAACAAGCAAGGCACACTTAGTCACCTTGCTTGTTATTTCCTTTTTTGTTAAAAGAATTTAAATCTTTCCTGAAAGTTCTTTACCAGCTTTAAACTTGGCTACTTTTTTAGCTTTAATCTTAATTACAGCTCCAGTTTGCGGGTTGCGTCCGTTACGGGCAGCACGTTTAGATACAGAGAATGTGCCAAAACCTACAAGGGTTACTTTATCACCTTTTTTCAAAGATTTTGTTACAGCATCTACAAAAGAATCTAGGGTAGCATTAGCCTGTGTTTTTGTGATGCCGGCGTCTTCAGCGATTTTGCTGATTAAATCAGATTTGTTCATGGGGAATTTTTTAAAGTGGTGACAAATATAGAAGGTTTTGTTTGCGCTCAAAATATTTTATGCTTTCAGTTATTAACACCCAATCGGCTGAAAGCGTTGTGGCATAAGGGTTTTGGCCAACGGCTGTTTAACCTAAAACTTACATACAGCGAAATGGATGCCGATGAAATGCAGTGCCAGCAAGGGTTTCAGAAACAAATTGGCTGAAATTCAAGCCCTGTAAGGGTTTCAGTCAATATACTTTTTTTTCTTACCGTCCAAAATGAAGTTTTTATTTTCCACAATTAGTTAACAACCTCCATTAACGACCGGAAAGCAATGATGTTAGCACCCCATTTATCCACGGTTTGCTGCCGCAATGCCGGCCCGTAAATTTCTATATACCTGTTGTACTGTGCCCTGCTTACCGCATAGTATTGAAAAGCATAAGTAAACCCTTCGGTTTCATCCGTTTCCAGCAATCGCAGCACCTGATGTTTTTCAAAACAGCCGGTGCCAAGTACCTCGGGTATGTGTATGTCCAGCATCCATTGTAGCCACTCTTTGTGTATGGTGTGGCTAACTTTTGTGGTAGCGTTGTAAATAATCATTGATAATTTTTTGAAATAAAGCAACGGCATTCTGATACCAACGGGATTATTCCACACTTAAACAAGTAGAAAAAACCGGGTTTTACTCATACGTGATTTTTATAGTGGTGGCAATGCAAGATTTTCTATCCGTTATTTTCAAAAAGTAAATGCCTGGTGGCAACCCATTTCTATCGATGGAGGTAGTGTTGCCGTCAGTATCAGTTTGTACATATTTACGAATCACCAAAACACCGATCGGAGAGAAAACATCTATTTGGTAAGACCCTTTTTGTGGAATCATTAAGTAAGCCCTTTGCAGAACAGGGTTAGGCCATAATTGAAAAGCAGTTGTAGCTTTTCGGTCAGATAATACGATTGTATTACTGTAACTGGCTTTACCATCCATATCTTCCAGTTTTATCTTATAATAATGTATGCTTCCATTAGCAGTATTGTCTGTAAATGAATAAGTCCGTTTTAGCTGGCTGTTTCCAGCGGCAGATACTACCCCAACTGCTGTAAATTGAACTCCATTGCTGCTGCGTTCTATCACAAATTGGCGGGTGTTGGTTTCGGTAAGCGTAGTCCAATTGGCTACGGGTACATTGTGTTTTATATAGCCGCTGGCAGTAAGGCCCAATGCTGGTAAAATGATGGTGCCAAAGCCCATGGCTATTATGGCTGGTGTGGGGTCGGGAAAGTCTGCATTGTCCCAAACGGTATATGGAAAACTCATGCTGGTATTTCCTTCGGCGGCAGGGTCCACATCGGCAGAGTCGTTATTAAAAAACGGTATGGTAGTAGCGGTAGTAATAAGTATGCCGTTGTAATACAGTAAACCGCCTGTGGCCGGGTACAGCGTTACCTTTCTGCCGGTAAGGTTTGCTGTATAGTTGCCATCTTCAGGGTCGCTTCCCCTAAAAGCTGCTGTAGGCACATTTACACGGCCGGTGCCACCAGGGTTGGCCCAGCCTTCCCCAAGATAATTTACAGCTATGGGTTCTCTTTGAATACCCAATAAAGTACTTAAAATAGAGCTGGTGGTAAGGCCGGTCAAGGGTAGCAGGCCATTGGATGTTAAATCGCTGCCAGTACCGCTACTGTTATTTTCTCCAGTGTTTACCCAGCCTGTTGGCAATGCTTTTACAGGCGCAGGTTGGTTTAAAGTACCCTGATTGGTAGAAAGCTGAAAAGTAAAATCGCCAGTGCTGTTGGGCTGTGCATCAAATGCACCGGTTACGCTATTTACGGGTGAAGTAAATACAACGGTGTTGGAGGCATTAAGAACATTTACATAGAGCTGTTGCGAACTGGCAATACCAATGGCCGAACCATTTATTTGATTATCAGTAAGCCCGTTGGCATCTAGTCTTACAACGCCATTGGAACATGGCATTACACCGGTTATTGTAAAATTTACAAGGTTATTGGTATAATCACATTCTTTATACAGGCCACCCTGATTGCTTAAAGAAGCAAGGGTAAATGGCGTGCCTACAGTATTGCCCACACCGCCCGGTACAAAGGATCCGTTATCATTTGCAATGGCAAATATTTGAATATTGGGGTTGGCAATACCCAGGCTTTTTAAATCAATATTGAAAACAAAATTATTACAAACCGCCTGTGCCAAAGGGTTTCCGAAAGCACTGATGGCCAGTAAACGGGCAGTACCATCGGTGGTGGGGTTTTTACTATAAAATGAAATAGGAATTCCGCCCGGGCTATTGCCCGAACCCGGGTTACATAGCCTGGCTGTGATGGCTACCTGCCCGCACAAGCCATTATTAGCATAACTAAAATCAGCAGCGACGTTTGTGGTAAATGCATAATCGGGCCGGGAGCCAAAAAAGTCGGCATTGGTAATGAGCTGATAGAATGTGGGCACCAAACCAAAACTGTTCGTCACCGTCAGTTTTGACTTATCGGCCGATAGACTGAACCGGAGATCGTATGGTGTGGAAGGGTTAGCAGCGGGAATGCTGTATATACCTGCAGAATAAATAGGATCTCTGGAACTGGTACCATTTAAGGGCAGGTTCTTAAAGCCATAGTTATCGTCACGCCTGGTGGTGGCATCGGTAAAGCCTACTTGTTGATAAAAATAGCCGGTGGCTCTTTCCGTTTTTAAATCGATAACAGCGTATGCTGCCACCCCATTTTCGTTGTGCAGGTTTACAGAGTTGTTTGCATTGCCTGCCTGGTGCAAAATGATGTACTCCGCACCGGCAGGAATATCTAAAACTCTACCAGTGCCTGTAAATGTTCCCGTTCCAACAGTAATTATTCGGCTTTGGGTTTCTATAAACTCCACACTCATACCAAGGCCTGTTCTTCTGTAAAATTCAATAACGTAAACATCATCGAAATCTGTTCTGTAAGCAAGGCTTCTATCTATAACCAAATTGCTGCCAGACACATAAGTGGCCGGATCGGATATTCCAATATCATTGGTGGCGTTTGAGGTGGTGCTTTTGCCTGTAAAGTTGCCATTCACATTACCAGAAGCTATAAAAGTTTGGGTGCTGGTGGTGGGATGATTGACTACCGAATAGGTAGATCTGAGGGCAATATTGGCGCCATTGGCTACGGTTACATATCCGTCGGTTCTGCCTTTGTCCAAATCCATTACCAGTTTTGAATCTGCATATCCTTCTTCCGTACCCCCTTCTGAATCGTAATTGCTCTTGCTCACCGTTCCTTTTCGGTTTACGACAATCAGGTTAGTACCTACCGGTATTGGCGTAGTGGCCGATGCAAGTGCACCCGTCATAGCCACCCTTTCAAATCCGTTTTCAAGCAACGAATTGGTAGTGGAAGATGTAAACTCTACCATATAAGAAGAGTGAATAACAGTACTGGTTTCGGTAATCGTAAGCGTGGAGCCGGAAACAGAAAAGCGTACATCGTTGAGTAAGGTGGGGGCCAACTGGCCGAGAGAAACCTGCGTTGAGGCATTAGTGCCAAATGGCAAATTAATCCAGGAGTAAAGGTTTGTTCCTGTTCTGTCGGGATTCGTATTTTGAGCATAGTTTAAATAGCCCGACGAACGTTGGGTTCCAAGGTTCAAAACCGCATGGATGGTTATAAAATCTTCGTCGCCCAAATTCTGTTTTGCAGTTGGGCTGGCAATAACGCTTGAATGACTGGAAATGGTTACCAATACTGTGGTGGCACCAGCAGGTATGGTAAAGATGGGTGCAACGCCTGCGGGTGCACGGTAGGCACTTAGCACACTAATAATATCGGCTCTTTTACCACCTTGCGGGCTGCAAATACTGGGTGGTAACTGGGCAAAAGAAAATGAAGCAATTATAAAAATTAACAAAGAAATAATAAGTTTCTTTGAAAAAAGGATGCTTGTAAAAATTAGATGCATAATCATAAAAAAATTGATATACAAAATTAGGTCTTTATCGTATTCATCATTTGTAAAATCGGAATTTCTATCATGTTAATAAATTGCTGCTGCTGGCATGGTCAAGCAGAAAAACTATGGCTGTTTCAGAAATGTGCTGTTTTTTTAAGAAAAGATAGCACCAAATGGAGAGAAGCGCTTAAAACTAATTACAAAGATGTTTCCATTCTAAATTCCAGTATTTTTCTGTTACATTAGATGCTGGTTTAGGGTCACCATAACACCACCAGAAAAATCAAAATCACAACATCACAATATCCACATGACCATCGTTCCAGGCGAAATAAAAACAGGTTTATTACACGGCTATCTTTTGGGTGCCATTGCTCCAAGACCTATCTGCTTTGCAAGCACAGTAGATAAAAATGGCCAGCCCAATCTAAGTCCGTACAGCTTTTTTAATGTGTTTGGCAGTAACCCAACTACGCTCATTTTTTCACCAAGCCGTAAGGTGCGAGACAATACCACAAAGCATACACTGCAAAATATTTACGATACTAACGAAGTGGTAATTAATGTAGTAAACTATGCCATGGTGCAGCAGATGAGCCTTAGCAGCTGCGAATACCCAAAAGGTGTGGATGAGTTCATTAAAGCTGGATTTACCAAACTAGCATCTACTTTTATAAAACCTTTTAGAGTGGCCGAAAGCCCTGTACAGCTTGAGTGTAAAGTGAGGCAGGTAATAGAAACCGGAACCGAAGGCGGGGCAGGAAACCTAATTATATGCGAAGTGCTTGCAATGCATATTAACGATGACATTTTAGACGAACAGCAGCGTATAGATCCGCATAAAATAGACCTCGTAGCAAGAATGGGGCAGGATTATTACTGCAGGGCTAGTGGCGCCGCATTATTCGAAGTGCCAAAACCCAACACACAGTTAGGTATTGGTATTGATCTTTTACCAGCTGCCATCCGCTACAGTAAAATATTGAGTGGAAACAACCTTGGCATGCTGGCCAATGTATTTGCAATGCCTGATATAAACCCAGCTTTTGATGATAACCGTGTAAAGCAAATAGTACAGTATTATAGCATTAGCCCCGAAGAGATGGAAGTGGAGTTGCATGTGTACGCCAAAACATTGCTGGATGCAGGACGGGTAAGCGAAGCATGGCAGGTACTGTTAAGCGTAACATAATTATTACCATAAAAGCCATAGCTATCATTTGTATTTTTATAGCGTTCTGAAATTGGCTATATTGAATTTTTAAAATGGAGTGATGATTAATAAACAAACGCTACAAACAGGGTTTAAACAAATATCTTTAATAACATTGGTTTTTTTGTTGTGCTTTTCTGCCGCCCTTGCACAATCAGAAAGGATGTACGATGTTATCCGAAAAGGCGATAATGTAGGTACCCTGAAAGCTTCATTTACCAATACTTCTTTAGGCCAGTTTTTTTACATAGAATCCAAAGTAAAAGTTTGGGTGGTTATCAATATTAAAATTGTGTACAACCAAACCAATCTTTACAAAGAAGGCCTTTTGCAAAGGGCCACCATAATACGTGCTGTAAATGGCAGCACAAAGGTGAACAACAATATTTTAAGAACCCCATTGGGATATGTGTGCATGAATAAAGATGGAGATACCACTATGGTAAAAGAAGAAATTCGGCATTCCATAGCCACATTATATTTTAAGGAACCGCTGAATGTAAGCAGGGTGTACAGCGAAAATTTTCTGGCCTTTCTAACAATTAAAAGTACCGGGCCACATACTTACGAACTTACCTTGGCCGACGGTAACAAGAATTATTACACCTACACAAACGGGCTGTGTACAAAGGTAGAGGCACAAACTGACCATGGTATTATTTACCTAGTGGCACGGTAATTGTGTTTGAGTTCTTCATTTTTTTTAAGTATCAATAAAATATTACTTCTATTATTTGTATAAAAAAGTAAGGAATATTATGTTATGAAAAAAAATGGTACTAAACTCTTTTATTGCTGCATGTGTTTTTTGTTAATCTCCTTTTTTTCAAAGGCGCAAAAAAAAGACAGCCTTTCGGTAACGTTTGGTAAATGCCTTTTTAAAAATGGCGACACCATTCCGGTATTTGTACAATGCTATGGTGATGGCAGAAAAACAGCAGCTGCCACCTTACAAATAGTGGTAGAAAATGAGTTTGGCAGAAGCATAAAAATGCGCTGGCCTATCCTCAACAGTGTAGCCGATGGCGAACTGATTATTCCTGATTCGTTACCGAATGGTAAATACACAATCAGCTTTGCGGTACAGCAAAAGTTTTTTCGCATTTACGGTACGGTAAACCCGCCCATACGCACTAGCCTACTTAATACAAACCTACTAACTGGCAAAGGCGAGTGGCTTGCTGCACAAATTCCTGTAGAAGCCGATGGCTCTTTTGTAATAAAAAACTGGCTATTCGAAAATAATGCTACCCTTGTTTTTTCAAGACAAAAAAAAGTAAACAGCGACCTTGATATTACCATAAATACCTGGCTCGATTCTACTTACGACCCTGTGGCACTGCTTACAAAAGAGTTTTATGTAGGCACGCCACCCAGTAACATTTTGCTAGATAGTGCCGGTAAAAACCTTAAATCCGATTTTACAAAATTTAACGAAAAAGAAAACTTGCTTCCGAGTGTAATAGTTACAGGTAAAAAGAAAACCAAAGCTGAGAAATTTAATGAAACCTACTCCAGTGGCCTTTTTCAAAGTATGGATGAAAAGGTTTTTGATTTTATGAGCGAAACCTCTGATGCACTTGGCTATAATTCTGTGCTAGATTATTTGCAAGGCAGGGTAGCAGGCTTGCAAATTAGTAATCAGGAGGATGGTACTAGAGGAGCTACCTGGCGTGGCAGCACCGTTGCATTTTTTATAGATGAAATGCAGGTAGAAGCCGACCAAATGAATACTTTAAGCACTGCCGATATTGCAATTGTAAAAGTGTATCCGCCCCCTTTTTATGGTAGTGCCGGTGGAAGCGGCGGCGGCATAGCCGTGTACACCCGCCGTGGCGAATACAGTACCAATAGCAATATTGGTAATAGGCATATCTTTCAGATAAAGGGCTATACACCATTACAAACCGTGCTGTTTTTAAAATAGATAGTATGGTAAAAAAACAATATTTTACAACTAGCATTTCTTATCAAAAAAAACAATTGCCCATCTTTACCATTGTAAAAAACGGCATCTTATTTAACGGCATAATTTTATTCATTTTTTTTACCACTGCAGGCTTTAGCCAAGGGGCTAGTTTTCGTGTGGCTATAAATGCTAATGTATTTACCAGCGGCGACACATTAGAAATTACGGCGAAATATAGCTTAGCAGAAAAAAATTACCACTAGCGACACTAGATGTTATCATTAAAAATGAAAGGGGCAACACTTGGCATATTCGGTGGCCACTGATAGACGGAAACGCCAAAGGCAAAATCATCATGTCTCAGTTTATACCAAGGGGGAAATATGATTTATGGTTTGCTGTGCAGCCAAGGGCTTTTAGAATATATGGGCAAATGGTGTATAGCAGCCGTATGCGAATAAAGACATTGGAATCACGGATGGTAGCCGGCCTTTCACAATATGTGCCACAACAAATAAAGCTGGCACCCGATGGTTCTTTTGATATAAAAGACTGGACGCTAACCAACGAAATGACCCTGGCCTTTTCAACTGGCAATCCTGATGATGTGCTCCATATACATCCTGAATGTTGGCTCGATTCGGCCTACACACCGGCTGCCCAATCTTACACATCGGTGCTGGTTACGGATATAGATACGGTGGTAACTGCAAAATGTAAAGCACCTGCTGTAAGGCCACTAGCGTGGTGCGGTGCAGTCGTTTACAGTAATCTGGAGCAGGCCGAGGTGTACAATCAGTTTTTTTCGAAAGGCCTGTTTAGAGAGCGTTCGGAAATAATAATAGATGTAATGGGAGATACGGCTGTATATGCCAAAACCAATATAATGTAATATATTATACATAAACTTTTAAAGAACCATATAACTGTTGAAAAAAGAGAAAACAAACTGTATTATAATGGTAAGCAATTGCTGATTTTTTTTAATGAAAGCCTTTTGCCGCAAGAATTCATCAAAATTAATTTAGAAGAAGTTGCGATAATAAAACTGCTTGGCCTCTATTACACCACCGAGATAGATAGCAGCTACAATGCAATAGCTATTTATCCAAAGCGATACCCTTTTACCAACGTTGGTATTGCCCAAAATATTTTTCAAATAAAGGGTACGGATACTCAAACGGTATTGCTGCGGTAGTGGGATATGCATGTTAAATAATTGTAATTTATGCACAATAAAGCCTACAGAGCCAACATTTATATACTTCCTTGCCCAAAATATTGATGCAGCACTTCCGGCAACATAATCCCATTTTCTGTTTGATAATTTTCTAGTAAAGATCCTACAATACGGGGCAGTGCCAAAGAAGAACCATTTAGGCTATGGCACAATTGTGTTTTGCTACCTTCACTTTTAAACCTGCATTTTAAACGGTTTGTTTGAAAACTTTCGAAATTGCTTACACTGCTCACTTCCAGCCAGCGTTGCTGTGCGGCACTCCATACTTCAAAGTCGTAAGTAATAGCACTGGCAAAACCCATATCGCCGCCACAGAGGCGAAGGATACGATAGGGTAGTCCTAGTAGGTTCAGCATTTTTTCTACATGCAGCACCATATCTTCCAATGCAGCGTAGCTTTTATCGGGGTGTGTTATTTGTATAATCTCTACTTTTTCAAACTGGTGTAGGCGGTTAAGGCCACGCACATCTTTACCATAGCTGCCAGCTTCCCTGCGAAAGCAAGGGCTGTAAGCGGTCATTTTTACCGGCAGGTCTTCTTCTTTTAATAACACATCACGGTACACATTGGTTACTGGTACTTCAGCCGTGGGTATCAGGTAAAAATTATCTACTGTAGCATGGTACATCTGCCCTTCTTTATCGGGTAATTGGCCGGTGGCAAAGGCACTTTCTTCGTTTACCATAAATGGCGGCAGGTATTCGGTGTAGCCAGCTTCAGTATTAAAATCAAGAAAAAACTGAATGAGTGAGCGCTGTAATTTGGCACCCTTACCTATATATACAGGAAAGCCACTGCCGGTAATTTTTGTACCCAGTTCAAAATCTATCAAGTTGTATTGTTTGCACAAATCCCAATGTGGCACTGCATTTGCGTGTAGTTCGGGTATCATTCCACCGCTACGAACTACTTCATTGTCTTCCGGCGTTTTGCCATTTGGCACTTGTGTGCCGGGTGTGTTTGGCAGCAGTACCAGTTTATCAAACTGTGCTGTTTCTAGTTGTTTCAGTTCTTCTTCGGATGATACAATGGCTGCTTTCAGTTCACTTACTTCGGCTTTGCGTTGTTCAGCAGCTTCTTTATTGCCGCTCCGCATTAGTTCGCCAATGGCTTTGCTGGCTTCGTTTTGTTTGGCTTTGTTTTCTTCCATTACAAACAGCACTTTACGGCGTTGTTCGTCCAGGGCCACAATCTCATCAACCAGTTGTAGGTCTTTAAAATTTTTTACCGCCAGCCGTTCTTTTACCCAAGCCGCATTTTCTCTAATTGTTTGAATCTGTATCATCTCTCTTTTTTTTTTGGAAAAAATTATACGAATGAAAACGAATAGTAGGAGACAATAAAAGTATTCGTGTTCATTTGTGTAATCTGTATTCTTAATTTATTATTGCTGGCAAATATAAAAGTTTCACCTGCGGTGGATAGCTATTTTTGTAAACTTATGATAGACCCTTCTCAAGATTTACAACAACGATGGTGGAACTTTGAAGCCGAACTGGTAGAACGCTTTGATAAAAAGCCCGATATGGACGCCATTCTATACCTTATTGGCCTGCAGGAATTACAAATGTTTGCCGAAAAAATAACGAAAGAACAAAAACAAGACCTGATGCATGTGGCTGTTTGCACCATATTACTGCCAAGTGGATATTACGTAATGGAAGGAAAAGATGAAGATGGATGGCCACATTTCAAACAATTGAAACCTTTACCTTCGCTACAATTAAAAGAACAGGAAGACTTTTTAAAAGACCATGTTCTTTTGTATTTCGATCAACAAAACCATAAGGATTTATGAGGTTACAATTTGCAACAGCTATTGCTGTTTTAATGCTTGGTATTAGTACGGCCAATGTTTTTTCACAAACTGCGAAAAAAATAGCTCCCAAACAATTGCCGGCAAAAAAAATAAATACGATTAAAAAAATGATACCTGGCACCAGGGTGTTGTTAACCACAGATAGTGGTTTCATGGTTATTCGTTTATACGATAGTACCCCACTGCACCGCGATAATTTTATAGCCAAAGTAAATGAAAAGTTTTTCGATAGCCTGATGTTTCATAGGGTAATTAAAGGCTTTATGATACAGGGCGGCGACCCTAACAGCAAAAATGCCCAGCCCGGCGAACAACTCGGCATGGGTTCGGCCCCGGGAGACCTTATCCCTGCTGAGTTTAGGACTACACTTTTTCATAAAAAAGGAGCATTGGCTGCTGCCAGAACGGGTAACCCGGAGAAAGCTAGTAGCAACTGCCAATTTTATATAGTTCAGGGTAAAAAATATACCAATCAGGAACTAGCAATGACAAGCATGCCGGCTGCACAAAAAGCAGTGTATAAAACCATTGGTGGCACACCCATGTTAGATCAAAATTATACCGTGTTTGGAGAGGTAGAAATAGGGTTAAATGTGATAGACAAAATAGCGAACGCTCCCACAGCTTATGGCGACCGGCCTCTTGCAGACACAAGAATGCAAATGAAAATATTAACCAATACGGAGTTTGATGTATTGTGGAAAAAAGCCAATAAAGCTGTAGTAAAACCTATAAACAAAATACCTGTTAAAAAGAAAGTAAAATAAAGTTCTTAACCGTTCCAAATCTTCCCTTTACATTTAATTTTAATTAAAAAATAAAAAATCATTTTATGAATTTTCCTGCTAATCTCCGTTACACAAAAGACCACGAATGGATTTCTTTAAATGGTAACATTGCTACAATAGGTATTACAGATTTTGCCCAAAGAGAACTGGGTGATATAGTATATGTAGATATTGACACCATCGGAAAAAGCCTTGAAGCAGAAGCTGTTTTTGGGAGCGTAGAAGCTGTTAAAACAGTAAGTGATTTGTTTTTGCCACTTGCTGCAAAAATTCTTGAATTAAATCCTGCACTTGCTAACCAGCCCGAACTCGTAAACACAGATCCATACGGCGAGGGCTGGATGGTAAAAGTGGAACTGGCAAACCCTGCCGACATGGATGGGCTAATGGATTCAGAGGCCTATGGTGCATCTGTAGCATGATAAAAAAATGAATTTTTTTAGGCGAACTGCGATTGTATACAGTTGCCCATTTTTAATAAATCATCCTTTTCCTTTGGCCGAATTAATAAAATACAGCGAACAGGATTTGATTGCTCAGTTACAACAACGAAGTAACCATGCTTTTTCATACCTATACGATAACTACAGCGGTGCATTATATGCCGTAATCCTAAATATTGTACCCGACCGTGATTTGGCTACAGATGTATTGCAAGAAGTGTTTGTAAATATTTTTAGAAAAATTGAAACATACGATGCTTCCAGAAGCCGCATTTACACTTGGATGTTAAATATAGCACGTAACGAAGCCATAGATACTGTACGAAGTAAAAGGTATAGAAATGCCCAGCAAAACCGGGAAGTAACTGAAGCCGTATGTGAAAATGCAGGAAGTGTAAATCAGAACATTGATCAGATTGGATTACGCAAACTGCTGGAAAACATCAAGCCTGAATACAGAGAACTAATAGACCTGTCTTACTTTAAAGGATTAACTCAGGATGAAATTTCTAAATTACAGGGCATCCCATTAGGTACAGTAAAAACAAGGCTGAGATCAGCTTTAAGCCAGTTGCGTGGATTATTGGGTCATACAAGTGCGATGGCTATATACTATAACATACCCGATACAATAACTAATAATATATAAAAAGGAAAGCGAAATTAAGATAAGTGGATATTCAAGAATTCATATCAGATGGGGTTATTGAGAGCTATGTACTAGGTGTAGCTTCTGAAGATGATGTGCGGAAAGTGGAAACACTTGCTTCCTTACATCCAGAAGTAAAATTAGCAATTACAGCCTTTGAAGAAAATTTGGAAAAACAGGCAATAATCTATGGCCTTAAGCCGCCCCATGCTCTAAAGCAACGAGTGATGGATGCTTTGGTTAAAGAAGGCATGATGATAAACGAATCTAATTCAGGTACCCAAAGAAATGAAACCGCCAGCGTAATTTCACTTACTGCAGCTCCTAAGGGAGTACAGTGGCTTAGAGGAGCTATTGCTGCCACTATAATATTATTTTTGGGTAGTGCCATTCTTAACTTCTATTTCTACAGTCAGTATAAAAAATATAGTAATGATTTTACGGATTTGCAGGTATCGACCAACGCTGTAACTGCAAAGCTGCGAGTAAGTTACAACATGCTTAAAGACACCACCATGATGCAGGTAAAAATGGGTGCATCGTCTCCTGAAAGAAGTGGTGCAATGGCTACTGTACTATGGGATAAAAAAAATAGCGACGTTTACCTGATGGTTAATAGCCTGCCACAGCACCCACAGGATAAACAATACCAGTTATGGGCTATTATAGAAGGAAAGCCTGTAGATGCAGGCATGCTTGAAATGAACGATACTGAAGGATTGCTGAAAATGAAAAATATTAAAGGCAATGTTCAGGCTTTTGCAATAACACTGGAGCAAAAAGGCGGTAACCCACTCCCAGACATGAATCAGATGTACGTGGTTGGTAAAATTTAAAGACTTGTTTCACTATATACATTTTCAGATTATATAAAATTTACGCCCCGTTTTTTCGGGGCTTTTTTATTTCTGTAGGGTTCATATTTTATAAATATGCAGTTGGGGTTGCAATGTTTTTGCATCAGCTACACTTCTTTAAAAAAATAGTTTTGCCAAAATAATTAGGGTTTCGGCTAAGCAAACAGTTTTTTTGTTTTGCCGCTAATACACGCTATAAATATTTTAACTTAGTTGTTTATAATCTTACCATTAATCTGGTAAATAAATTAACAAAATTTAAAATTTCATTTTAAAAACCTTTTACCGTAGTGTATTTGGCGGCATTAACATTTTTTTAAAAAATATTTCCATTCCCATTTCGAACCAAACGCCATTGGCTAACGTAATTGTAAGTATAAATTAAAAACATAAAACTAAGAAAATGAAATTCACATTCAAGCCACTAAAATGGATCGTAGTTGCATCATTATTTATTGCCGCTGCTAATGTAAATGCACAAACCTCAGTAATGGTAGGTGGTGCCGAAATGTATTCAACAAAAGATATTATTGACAATGCTGTTAATAGTAAAGATCACACTACGCTTGTAGCTGCTGTAAAGGCCGCAGGCCTGGTAGAAACACTAAAAAGCGCAGGACCGTTTACTGTTTTTGCTCCAACCAATGCGGCCTTTAACAAATTACCCGCAGGTACAGTAGAAAGCTTGTTGAAACCAGAAGCAAAAGCTAAATTAACAGCTATACTTACTTACCATGTAGTTGCAGGTCATATTGATTCTAAATCTCTGCTTAAACTAATTAAAGACAATGGTGGAAGCTTTAAAGCCAAAACGGTACAGGGTGGCGAACTTACCTTTACAAAAAAAGGTAAAAAAATTATAATGAAAGATGCAAACGGAGGCAAGGCTACAGTTACAATAGCCGATGTTTTTCAGAAAAACGGTGTTATACATGTTATAAACAGTGTTGTTACCCCTTAATAAAAAAACAAGATTGATAGAAGAATGTGCCATACATACACCAAGCTGCAAAACTTTTACATAGAATACTAAGTTTTACTTCTACAATGCTATTTTTTTAAAGGCTCACAAATGCATTAAAAAAAGGTTGGTAAAAAGAATAAAGCCTACTACCTTTGAAATAATAACAACGCTTTCATCATCCGATGAAAGCGTTGTTATTTTTTTAATATAGCCCCATCAGTCTTGTTTGCCATGCTTTTCTGTGGGTTATTTTTTTTATAGAGAAAATCTAAAGGAGGTGTAAAATGACCGTGAATTATGTAACAAGAGAAACCCTTGAAAAAATGAAAGAAGAGCTACAGCACATGAAAGCTGTGGACAGGCCTGCTGCTAGCCATGCAATAGCAGAGGCAAGAGAAAAAGGAGACCTGAAAGAAAATGCAGAATATGATGCCGCTAAAGAACACCAAGGCATACTGGAAGCTAAAATAAAATCTTTTGAAGGGATGCTGGCCATTACAAGAATAGTGGAGACAGACGATATTGATACCAGTAAAGTAAACATACTTACCAAGGTAAAAATTACCAATCTTGCTACCAAAAAAACCATGGAGTATAAATTGGTAGGCGAACAGGAAGCAGATCTAAAGGCGGGGAAAATATCCATTACATCTCCAATTGGCAAAGGTTTGCTAGGCAAAGTAGTAGGCGATATTGCCGAAGTGCAGGCGCCCAATGGAATTATAAAATTTAAAATACTGGAGATAAGTATATAGAGACTTTGAGGTGATGGTTTTTAGTACAAAGACAGAATTCAATTTTTTGTATTGATGCATCTTGAAACTCAATACTCTTTTGTGTTGAGTCTTTTTCCTTTTTACAAGCCCCTAAGGTTTTGTCTTTGTACTAAATTCTTAATACTAAATACTTGCATCAATGACGCTTTTCTCTAAAATAATAGCCGGAGAAATACCTTGTTACAAAATAGCTGAGAATGAAAAATTCTTTGCTTTCTTGGATATTTTTCCATTGCAATACGGGCATGTTTTAGTGGTGCCTAAGATAGAAACAGATAAAATTTTTGATGTGCCAGACGAATACCTTGCAGAGCTTCTGGTATTTTGCAAACCTATTGCCCATGCCATAGAAAAAGCCTTTGATTGTAACCGGGTATGCATTGTAACCGTTGGCCTAGAAGTGCCACATGCCCATATACACCTGATACCCATTACACATACAGAGGACATGCTGCCCACTAAAGAAAAACTAAAACTATCAACAGAGGAGTTTAAAGCGGTTCAAAGAAAAATAGTTGAAGGCTTATAAAACACTGGAAATACCAATTGCAACCAAATGAAGTTGCAGGGTTTATGGCTTATCTATTCTGTAATACAATCCTTCTTCACCATCAAAACTTTTAGTTTCAATTAATTGCAGGCCGCAGTTTTCCAGCACTTTAATAGATGCTTTGTTTTCCTGCATTACATTACCGATTATAAAAGGATAATTGAACTTTTCGAAGCCGTATGCCACACAGGCTTTAGCAGCTTCTGTAGCATAACCTTTCCCCCAAAAGCGTTGGTTAAGGCGAAAACCCAAGTCCACTTCATTGTTTACCGGCTGGTATTTTAGGCCACACCAGCCCAGCCATGCACCATCTTCTTTTCGGATAACTGCCCAGCGGCCTACGCCATGTTTTTCGTAGTCCTTATAATTGCTAAGAAATGTGCTGGCCGCTTCTATATTCTCAAAAGGATCGTCGCCGGTAAAGCGAATTACTTCAGGATCGCTATTCAGTTCAAAGGCATGTGCTGCATCAGCAGGGGTCATCTGCCGTAAGTAGAGGCGATGGGTGTGAAAAATAATGTTTTGCATAGATTACAAATATCATTCTAATGGCTTAAAAAATTCAGAAGGTTCAACACCTAAATTTTTTGCAATTGTAAGTATGTGGCTAAGACTTGTATTGATAATCCCCCTTTCAATTCTGCTTATCTGGCTAAACTCCAGTCCGCTTTTCCATGCAAGTTGTTCCTGTGAAATATTTTTGGCTTTGCGGATTTGTTTCATCCTCGAACCAAATTGAATAATACCATCGTTGTCCCTCAAATATTTCACTTGTTAAAAAGGAACTTATTTGAGAAAAAATATTAGAGCAATTTTGCCATGTATCAAAATTTATGGTCATTATATAAGATTTTTCAACCATTCAAATCAATTTTATGAAATTAATTTCCATTATTTTATATATTGGAATTTTACTCTTTTCCTGTAAAAAAGAGGGCAAGAACGACCAAAGTCGTTCATCTTTTTCTAAAAATGAAGAAAAAATAACAAAAACACACAAACAAAAGAGGATTCTTGGTATGTGCCTGCTTTGGAAAAAGCGAAACTTGCTGGACTAGTGCACAACAATATGATGATTGAAATTTCTAAAATAAAGGACTTTGAAAACCTCGCAATGAGAGAACTGAAAAAAATCTGTTTTACAAAACTTGCTCAAACAACTAACACAGGGTTGGGTTTGGCAGAATTTCTCTCTTACGAGGAAAATTACAGGATTGGACAAAGAGAAATAGACATTTTTAGTTTGAAAATAATCCCAAAGACAACTAAATACTTGAGCTTAATTTCGAAAATCATCTCGGAAAATGAGAGTCCAGTTGCATCAAAAACCTTGGGAGCAATGATGACCGAGGTTGAAAATTCAAATGAACTTGATAAAGTGGACAAAATTTTAGCAATAACAATTATTTCAATTACAAAATCTAGTAATGAATTTTGGCATGATGCATTCATAAACCAGTCTAACCCATTTCATAATTCGTTATTAAAATTGATAAATCAAAAGGGATTAATCAGTGGTAACACTGATTACGGTTACCGTGTTTCAGTTGTATTGGCAGATGCTGCAGGTTATGCAAGTGCTTATCAACAATGTCTTGGAGCTACAGACCACGGATGTATTGCTGATCCCGAATGTAAAGCAAGCAGAGAAGCAATTTGTAGTCAATATGGTATCTGGAACTCAATAGCAGCCTCCGCAGCCTACGCAAACTAGAAAAAAAATATGAAGTCTATCATTCTATATTTAACACTCACTATTTCATTTTACAATGGGAAGTGCCAGATAGTGGAAGAACACACTATCTTAAATTTTGAAATTTCAGATAGTTCCCTTACATACGAAGTGGGTAAAGGTTCAAAAAATTTTTTAGTGATTACAATTTCTCCAAAAACAATATACTGGCAATTTTCTAAACCTATTTCTAAGTTTATTGACCAAATTATTTATCAATTAGTGGATAGTTGTTTTTATTACATTTCCACCAGCGAAAAAAAAATTTGGAAAAACCAAAAATGGGATATGGTACAAACCAAATTGAACTTAGCTACTGACGAGACGTCGCTTATTTTAAAATTGAGTAAAAGTTACTGGAATAGACTTAAAACAGAAATACACGCAGAATATTACTTTAATGCAAGGTATTGGGTTGCCGAAAATGAGTTTCCGCAACTTCTCCCAATGGTTAGGGTACCACAATTACTCTTAATAGATGGCAAAATAATAAACGAATCAATAATTAAAAGTGAATCTGAATTTGGCTATTCATCATCGGTTTGTTATTTAAAGAACAAAGAAAAAGCTATCAATCAAAGGCCAATAAGACTGCCTCAATACCCAATCGTAAAATATAATCAGGCAGAAATAAATGGTATTATGGAAAGCTATTCAGAAAAAGAAATGATGGACTTTATAATGAATGGCAATTAAATGCACATCAATGGAAAATGAAACAGATAATAATGAACATCTTATATCGTAGTTTACCGAGTTCAATAAAGCATAAAGTCTCTAAGTTTTTTTAAGCCCATATTCAATGATAGATAAAGACATGAGGTGAATATAGAAAGCGAGTAAATGAAAATGAAAATTTTTAAGAAAGGCTATGGTATTATTTACTAAAAGTACGTACCATTTTATAGTTTTAAAAGATAATGGCTAAACACGGACAGCTATTTTAAGCCTCCCGAAACCATCCAAACAAACGATTCATTTACCTTCGCCCCATGACCCCGACTATTTATTATTGCTACGATGCTTACTGCGGCTGGTGCTATGGCTTTAGCCCGGTTATAAAAAAACTTTATGGGGCTTATAAAAACCGCCTGCCTTTTGAAGTGCTGAGCGGCGGCATGGTAATTAGCGAAGACCCAAAGCCCATTGGCCTTACAGCCGGATATATTTTAAACGCTTACAAAACCGTAGAGGAGCTTACAGGCATCCAATTTGGCGAAGATTACCTGTGGCATATTAAAAACCCGGAGCTGAGCGACTGGTTTCCCAACAGCGAAAAACCTGCCATAGCCTTATGTATTTTTAAAGAATTTTACGAAGAAAGGCAAGTGGAATTTGCCGCCGATCTGCAATATGCCTTACACTACGAAGGCCGCGATTTATGCGACGACGAAGCATACCGGCACCTGTTAGAAAAATATAGCATCCAGCCCGAAACATTTTATGCCAAGCTTAAAAGTGAAGCATACAAAGAGAAAGCCTACTACGAATTTGCTTTGTGCAAACAGCTAGAGGTAACCGGCTATCCGCAGGTACTGATACAAACCGGCGAAACCCAGTTTTTTTTATTGGCCAAAGGTTTTACTACTTTCGAAGATTTGGAAGAAAGGCTTAACAAAGTTTTGGAAACTACTAAGGAGCAACTATAAACTTTCTTTTTGCATAAAAATCTCAACCCGCTTCTTTACATTATCGCGGATACTTTTCCAATAGAAATTGATATCGCCAATGTGGTAATTTTTTTCTTTTAGAAAAATATTGCCAAAAAAGCGGGGCTTGGTGCACCATAAAATATTGCCACTTACCCGTGCATTGGTGTTGTATTTTTTTACCTTATTAAATTTAAAAAGGATGCTGCCACTGTTCAATTTACGGCTGGCGGGTTCTTCGTCCATTTGCCATGTAAGCGGGTTTACCACTACGGCTTTAAACGTTTCTGCTGCTATGTATGGCGAAAAATACCCTTCTTTAAACGTACGCCAGCTTACATAACATCCTGTTTTACCAGCATTATCGCAGGCAGGTATGGTAGTAAAATAATCGGTGCGTATGGGCATACCTATAAGATAGGCAGCTATCATTTTTTTTGCCAATGGTTTATTTTCTATTATTTCTTTAATAAGCCTGGCTGCATGTACCGTGCCCTGGCTGTGCGATGCGATGATGAATGGCCGGCCATCATTAAAGTGTGAGAGGTAATATTCAAAAGCAGATTTTACATCGGCATAAGCCATTTCGAAAAATGGTTTTGAAATGGAATCGGCAATAAAAAAAGATTGGTAATGTGCCTGCCGGTACCATGGGGAAAATACCCGGTAATGGTTAAATGCCGATGCCTGATAGAGTAAACTTGTGTAGCCTGTTTTGGCGTTGAGGCTATCGTCGTTTATTGCAGCGTTCCATAATGGGCCGCCGTTTGGTTCGGTTGCTATTTTCCACTTGAGAGTATAAGTGGTGGGGTAAATAAAAAACACATCTGCGGAAGTATCATGCTGATCATTTCGGTAGGGTTTGGGCAGGCTGTCGGATGGGTCCCATTTGTAAGGATGTGCCGCCCAGTAATTTATGTTACTATATTCGGGTGCGGAGTTGGTATAACCGGCAGTAGAACTACTTACCGGATATTTAATACCGCTGCAGGATGTAATAATAAAACAGAAGAGGCTAGATACTACCATTGCTACAATACAGGATAGCCGGAATATTTTGCCTGATAGTAGTACAGACCTTGAACGGAGCGTCGCCATGATGCTAAATGGATATTCTAAAGTTGGTTAAACAAAAGTCTTTTGTACTTTTACAGGCTCTGATAAAAATTGAATCTACTAACTAAAACGATTGATATGGCAATTCCTAGTGTTGACCTTGCAAAATTTACCCATGGTACAGATGAAGAAAGAAAAGCATTTGTGGCCGAACTTGGCAATGCTTACGAAACAGTAGGTTTTGTAGCCGTAAAAAACCACGGCATACCGCAAGAACTAATAGACGAACTGTATAATTATGTAAAATCATTTTTTAGCCTGCCCGGCGATTTAAAACGCAGTTACGAAATACCCGAACTAGCAGGACAGCGTGGCTATACCAGTTTTGGAAGAGAACATGCAAAAGGCAGTGATGCTCCAGACCTGAAAGAGTTTTACCAGTTTGGCCAAACCGTTACAGATGGCGACCCCGTAGCAGCCGAATATCCAAACAATGTAGGCGTAGAAGAAATACCAGCGTTAAAGCCTACCATGGAAGCTGCATACAGTAATTTTCAAAAAAGTGGAACAGCATTGTTACAGGCCATTTCTATTTATCTGGGATTAGATGAACACTATTTTGATGAATACGTACACAACGGTAATTCCATTTTAAGAGCCATCCATTACCCACCCATTACCAACGAGCCGAAGAGTGCCATCCGTGCCGAGCAGCATGAAGATATTAACCTGATAACGCTGCTTGTGGGTGCATCTGCCGAAGGCTTGCAAATACTAACCAAGCAAGGACAATGGGTAGGGGTAACCACACTGCCCGGCCAAATAGTGGTAAACGTAGGCGATATGCTGCAACGCCTTACCAACAATAAGCTTTGCAGTACCACACACCGTGTGGTAAATCCACCCAAAGAGCATTGGGGTACCAGCCGCTTTAGCATTCCTTTTTTTCTGCACCCAAAGGGTAGCATGAATTTAGCATGCCTAAAAACCTGTATAAACGATGCTAGCCCCAAAGCTTATGTAGATGCTACTGCCGGTGAATACCTAGATGAAAGACTGAGGGAAATAGGATTAAAAAAATGATTGGGGTACCGTTAACGCCATATACACAGAACGCCTTACTCCTCGCTGTTTTGAATGCGAAGTTTTTCTTTTTTTTAAACCAGCGAAAGCCGTGCCCTGATTGAGCGACATTGGCGACGCTCCGTTCAAAGACATATCCCTTTTCCGCTTTCCTTCTCAAACGCAATGGCATCCATTTTCCTTCTCCAACTGGAGAAGGTGGCCAAAGGCCGGATGAGGCTGCTACTATCAGGCTATATTTACTGCGAAGAATAAGCGATTTCAGCTCACAGGGTTAGGAGTTCTGAAACTGCGAATAACAGGCGGTTTTAGGTCTCAGGGCAAGGAATTATAAAACGATAAAGAGGCTGTCTTTTTGAGACAGCCTCTTTATTATCTTAGTTTTTGTTGTAGATAAAAATAAATGGTTTTTGGCTTTTTTCTCTTATAGCCTGGGCTACAAGTTGTGGCTTTTTAATAACCTTGTATTTGTTAAGATCTAATACTTCGTTTACAATTGCGTAGGTGCTCATTAACTCAATTCCATAAAGTAATTTATTTAGAAGAGAAAGCTCTTTTTCTATCTCCAAATTGCTCAGCGAAGCAAATTTGGATACAAATAATAAATCTCGGCTACCGTTTTCCATTTCTTACACATTAGATCAGGTTCAAAAAAAATTGAGTTCAAATTTAGTACCCTACCATGCCCCTTTTGTTAGGGCACCCACATCCCTTAGCAGATTTAGATGAACTGCAGGATGATATTAGGATAATTAACAAAATAGAAACGATTAAACTCTTCTTTATGTTCATTGTAATTAAGTAATTGCGTAAAATAACTATTTTTCAGCCGTAATTATTGTTCATGGCTGCAAAGAATAAAAAAAATAACACCACAATTCTCGTAGCTCCACTCGATTGGGGGCTTGGTCATGCCACCCGCTGCATACCTATTATTAAATATCTGCTACAAAAACAATGCCGTGTTATCGTGGCTACTTCGGGGTTGCACCAAATTTTGCTACAGCAAGAATTTGGACATTTGGAGTTTATCCATCTGGATGGTTATGGCATTACCTATGCAAAAAAGCATGTGCTGCTAAGGCTTGCCCTACAATTGCCAAAGTTTATGAATACTGTAAACAAAGAAAATGACTGGCTCCAAAAAGTGGTAGAAACCTATAAAATAGATGGGGTTATAAGCGATAATCGCTACGGGTTATACACAAATAAAGTGCCTGCGGTGTTTATTACCCATCAGTTACAGTTAAAAGTACCACGATTATTTTGTTGGATAAAAGGCCTGGTGCGAAAACGCATGTATCGATTAATAAACCACTTTAGTGCATGTTGGGTGCCCGATGCCGTACTGGCAAATGAAAGCCTCGCTGGAACCCTGAGCCACCCAACGGTTTTACCAGCTATCCCTGTTAAATATATTGGCTGGCTTACCCGTTTTGATAGTGCCATTACTATCGAAAAAAAATATACTGCCACTATAAGCCTTAGCGGGCCAGAACCACAACGGAGTTTGCTAGAAGCGATTATTATACCTCAATTAGAAAAAATACCTGGTAATTTTTTAATTATAAGAGGTATGCCGGGTCATGCATCGCTTCCTACTTTACCCAAAAATAGTATAGCTGTAAATCATTTAAATGCAGCCGATATGCAAAAAGCCTTTTTGCAAAGTAGCTATATTGTAGGCCGCAGTGGTTACAGTACTTTAATGGATATGAAAGTGCTACAGTGCAAATGCATATTTATACCCACCCCAGGCCAAACCGAACAGGAGTATTTAGGCGAATGCCTAGCGGCAAAAAACATAGCCATTGTAAAGCAGCAAAGCAATTTTAGCCTCGCCGATGCACTGCACGAAGCCAGTATATTCCCTTTTGCTTCTGATATTGAATACAAGAACACATTGCTTGAAGATGTGATAGACAAATGGCTTATAAGTTTGCAGAACCGGCAATAGCTTATCTGGATGAACACCGGGCTACCAAGGATAAAGTGCCAAAAGTAATTGGCTTATTACCCTTCTATACTACTTTACTGCGATTAAAAACGTGGGTAGTAAATGGCCTAAGGCATCATTGGCCATTAAGCTGTAACAATTGGTAATTAGGTGTGGCAATAATAGTTATGAACATTGATAAAATTACCCTCAATTCGCCTTTTTCTCTGGTGAATGGGATTAAAAAATCCCGTTATTATAAAAGCACAAAAGAGCCGTTGCTATTCAACAATGGCTTTTTTGAAACAAACTACTAAATAGGTTATTTTTTTGTAACCCTTACATCTATTCTCCTGTTTAGTGCTTGGCCTTCGGCAGTGGCATTATCAGCTATTGGGTGTTCTTGTCCATAACCTTTTGCTTCTAAACGGGTGGTAGCTGTGCCTGCTGCTACCAAAGCTGCCATGGCAGATGTTGCCCGGCTATCGCTCAGCTTAAGGTTGCCCTCTGTATTGCCAGTGTTATCTGTATAGCCACCTATTTTAAGCAACACATTGGGAAAAGCTTTTAAAATAGCAGCAATATTTTTTAGTTGTGTTTGCGATGAGGCTGTAAGTGTTGATTTGCCAGTTTCAAAATACAAGCGATCTAGGCTAATCCAGCCCTGGGTTTTATCATCATTATTTACCAGCATTTTTGGATTGCTTAAAAAAGTAAAAAGTTTAGCTTCGGTGCTTTGGGCTCCCACACTTAGTTTTACACCATCTGGTAATTCTAACGATTCGGTTTCGCCCGTTTTGTACATAAAATTTCCAGTAAGTGTATCCAGGGTTCCTAATTCTGCTGGGTTAAGTGTTACGCTGGCTTCTTTCTTTGACATTCCTGCATCATGGCCTTCGTGCCCTTCATGCCCTTCTGTAGAGCTGGTATTGCCGGCCCACATATTGCCTTTGCCATCAAAATTGTGCAGCAATGTCCAGGCTAAAAATGCCAGCACTGCGGTTACCACAATCATGGGTATGTAATTGGGTTTTTTTTCAATGAAATCTTTGTCGGAATGTTGAGTATGCATAGTATTAAAATTTATTGCAATGATAGAAACAATTTGTGAATCGTAAAAGTGCAAATTGAACAGCCTGCTATTAAATGTGGGTAATATGCCGTTCTAAATTCAATATAATATCGGGGTTTGGGCAATTAGCAAGGTATATTTCTCTCTCAGAAAACTTACAAACACCCGGATAGTCGCCAACCATTCCCTGCATATTTATAATTATTTGAAGGTGCAGATGCGGTGGCCAATTGCCATTTTCTTCCGCATTGCCAAAAGTAGCAATTTGTAAACCAGCACTAATTTTTTGGTGTATTTCTAATGCATTTATCGATGCAAGAGAAAGGTGGCCATATAGGGTATAAAAAACAAACCCATCTAATTGGTGTTCTAAAATAATTGTACCTCCATAATCTCCATAGCGATTATTGTTTCCAAGGCTATGTACTATGCCATTAATTGGTGCAAAAATGGGTGTGCCGGCTGCACCCCAAATGTCGGTACCCAAATGCAATCGACGGGGTTCATCGCTGCTATCAAAAACGTTGCTTCGAGCATAAACAGTACGGTGTTCGTTATAACCACCCATGCCATAAATGGCTCCGGCTTCTAACAGTTTCTTATTTATGTATTTACTAAATGCCACAGTGTTATTTACAGTTTCGGGAATTAACTCTTTATTTGATGCTGTAAAATCCATAGATAGCAACTTTTCAGTAGCGGCACTAAATGGCACAATAGGGTGCATTGGATACTGCATGTGGTGCAATAAAGAATTAAGACGGGCATTGTTCATCATAATATTTGCAATGTATCGTTATTAACCAAACTTTAGGTGCAAAGCTGTGTAGCACTGGTTTTATTAACCACTAAGCATAATCGGGTAGTGTTGTAAAGCTAATAAAGCTTATAGTTGAATACACCCATCTTCTAGGTAAAGCTGGTTATTACGTTTTTCTGCCCAATAAATAATAACCACATTTTGAGCCAAGGTTCTTTTTTTTGAATAAAAGTGGCTACCGACTGCTGGCCAATATATCGTTATCAGTAAAGCTTGCTTTTATGATGGATGCCACTTTGGATAGTACCTAATGCTACATTATCGCCTTGGCGAAAGTGGCCGATTTTCGCAACAAATGTGTCTTCGGAGAACGAAACCTTCTTTAATCATAAATGTGTTTGCGGAGAACAAAACCGCCAATTTTTTCAAACCTGTGCTAGGTGCTTGCGTTTTGTCTTTCGTTGCCCTGTTATACATTATCTCCAGTATCTTATATTGTTGGCTAAAATGAAATTATTTAACTTATTAAATGCTATAGAACTATTTCCCAAAACCAGTTTTATCCGATATGCATTAAACAGCAACCGCATATTGAGCCAGCATTGCGGGTGCTTTTTTTTTAGAAATAGAGCGAAAGGGTTTAAAAATAATTTGGTTTATAAAATAAACTACTCTACGTTTGCGACATATTTATAAATAATGAAACGATTTTTAATTCTCTCTGTTTTGATCCTAATCAATCTTGCAGCCATTTGTCAGGTTGTTATTTCGGGTCGTATCATAGATAATAGAAAGAAGCCAATGCCGGGTGTAAGCATCAGTATTAAAGATTCTTACGATGGCACTACAAGCGACAGTAGCGGCAATTATCGTTTTACCACAACCGAAAAGGGAACTGTAACCTTAACGGCATCTTTTGTAGGTTTTAAAGCTTTTGAGCAGCAGATTGTTATTACCGAAACAAAAGTTATAGAAATAAGCATTGCCATGAAAGAAGAAATGAACGAACTTAAGGCTGTAATAATTACAGCAGGCAGTTTTGAGGCAAGCGACGAAAAGAAGGTAACCGTATTAAAACCCTTAGATATTGTAACCACAGCCAGTGCCAATGGCGATGTAAGTAGTGCATTAAAAACCTTGCCAGGCTCACAGCAAATAGGCGAAAGCGGCGAGCTGTTTGTACGTGGTGGCACTGGTTACGAAACCAAGCAATTTATAGATGGTACTTTGGTAAATAATCCCTTTTTTAGCGGAGCACCTGATCTTGCCACACGTGGTCGGTTTTCACCTTTTCTTTTTAAGGGTACTGTATTTAGTACCGGTGGCTACTCAGCATTGTATGGCCAGGCATTATCTTCTGCTTTAATATTAGAAACAATAGACCTGCCCGAACAATCTACAGCTTCAGCTTCTATATCGCCGCTTTTTTTGGGTGCACAGTTTCAAAAACTGGCAAAAAATAAAAAAAGCTCATGGGGTGTAAATTATGGCTATAACAATTTGGGTTTGTACATCGGCATCGTAAAACAAAAACCAGACTTTTTCCATAGCCCTGAAGTGCATAATGGTGATATTAATTTTCGTATTAAAACTTCAAAAACAGGTATGCTGAAATTCTATAGCAGTTTTAGTTGGAATAAACTTGGCCTACGTAATCCCGACATCGATACTTCATTATTAAAGAATGCTTTTGGGCTAACCAACAAGTTTAGCTATACTAATCTTAGTTACAAAGAGCGGATCGCTAATCGCTGGAAACTGAATGCAGCACTTGCTTTTAGTAATAATACTGATATCATCAACCAGCAGTTACAAAATCAATCGAACCAACAGGTAACTAATAATTTGCCAGGCTATTTATCGGGTAAAAACTTTAATCTGGATGCATCTGGCATTTTTGCACAGGCAAGGGTAGTAATAGAACACAAGCTTATTGGGCTTAGTGCCTTGCGTTTTGGAAGTGAATATTTTTACAGTAAAGAAAAAAGCCAGTTTAACCAATTCAATTCTGCTATAACCGATCATTTAACAGCTGCATTTGCCGAAAGTGATATTTACCTTACTAATGATATTGCTGCAAAAATTGGATTAAGGGCTGAGTATTCTGCTTTATTACAGCGTACTAATTTGGCTCCACGTGCTTCTATTGCTTATAAATTAAACAAGGATGCACAGCTGAGTTTCGACTATGGTATTTTTTATCAAAAGCCGGAAAGAACCTATTTGTTTTTTAACCAAGAATTACCGTACACAAAAGCAACACACTACATACTTACATACCAAAAAGTGATTACCAATGCTACACTACGCATTGCAGGATTTTATAAAAAATACAATCAACTTGTTAAAACATTTCCCGATACGACAGTTGCAGGTAATGGCTACGCTCAAGGCTTGGAGTTGTTTTGGAGGGATAAAAAAACGTTTAAGAATATCGACTACTGGGTATCTTACTCTTACCTCGATACCAAAAGAAACTATCTCAATTATCCAATTGCAATTGAACCAAATTTTGCAGCAAAGCATACAGCATCTTTTGTTGTAAAGCGGTTTTTTAAAAAGATGAATACGCAATTAAATGCCAACTATAATTTTGCTACTGGTAGGCCCTATTACAATATCGCGTATGATAACAGTATCCGTAAATTCGATATAAAAGATAAAGGCCGAACCATAGATTATCATAGCCTTAGCTTTAGTGCCAATTATCTTACTGCCTTAGGCAAAGCCTTTACTGTATTCGTTTTTAGCATTACCAATGTGCTGGGCAGTAAGCAGGTTTTTGGGTACAATTACTCTAACAACGGGTTAAACAAAGTAGAAGTAAATCCCGCTGCACCACGCTTCTTCTTCCTTGGAGCATTTTTAAGTTGGGGCGTAGATAGAAGACAAGATGCAGTAAATAACAACCTCTAACATATCTATATATTGTAGCATTTAAAAATCAAACAATTATTTAACCAATAAAAAAAAGTATCATGGAAAATTTACAAGACAAAGAGTTATATCGCATAGCCAAAGACCGTGCTAAATTTAAGAAAGACTTACTCTCTTACATTTTGGTAAATACGTTTTTATGGTGCATTTATCTGGTAACCAATAGTGGCCACAACCGTTTTCCATGGCCACTTTGGGTTATGCTTGGTTGGGGCGTTGGGCTTGCATTTAAATACGTAGAAGCATACCACGGAAACAACTGGTTTAATGCCGAAAATGAGTACAACAAGCTAAAAAATCTGGAAAAATAAGAATCAAGGCACAGGAAACAAGGTTCAAGAAACATGGTTCAAGAAAAGTACAAGGCTCAAGAAACAAGTTTCAGGAGTCAAACTTCAAACTTCAAATTATCAATTATCCATTACATCATTATCCATTAAAAAAACCTCATGAAAAAGTTCATTTTATCTATCGCTACTATCGTTGCTTCATTTGCTGCTAATGCACAATCTGACAAATTTGTAAGTGGCATGAAAAAAAATATTGCCCAGTTAGATACCGCTAAAACTGGTGAAGATTACCAAAATGTATCTAACAGTTTTGAACGTATTGCTAATGCCGAAAAAACGCAATGGCTACCATTTTATTATGCAGCATATAGTTTAGTAATGAAAGCCTACCAAGAAAAGGATATAAAAAATATTGATCCAATGATGGATAAGGCGGATGCATTTTTGGCGAGTGCTGAGGCGCTATCTCAAAATAATTCTGAAATATCCACTATACAGGCTATGGCAACACAATGCCGCATGCTGGTAGATTGGAGCCGTGGTATGACACTAGCACCTAAAGCCGGACAGATAATTGGAAAAGCAATGCAGCAAATGCCAGCACAAAACCCGAGGGCTTACATATATGCTGCCCAATCTGCCTACAATACTCCAGAGGCTTTTGGCGGTAGTAAAACCAAAGGAAAAGAACTAATGCAAAAAGCGAAGGATGCATTTGCTACATTTAAGCCAGAAACTGAGCTGCATCCCAATTGGGGCAAAGACAATTGTGAAAAAACTTTACTGGAGTGGAGTAAGTAATTGCATCACTTTAGCCCTTAGGTGCAAGCGTAGCTGACGACAAAACAACTATCGACAAACTGACAAAACAAAGAAAAAAAGAATGGTATTAAGTTGGAACGAAATAAAAGATAGAGCATTAAATTTCTCAAAAGAATGGGCTGACACTTCAAATGAAGAAGCAGACGCAAAACCATTTTTAGTTGAGTTTTTTAATGTGTTTGGTATTAGCAGTAAACGTGTTTCGACTTTTGAACACAGAGTAAAAAAATTGGACGACAAAGACGGTTACATTGACTTGCTTTGGAAAGGAACAATTTTAATTGAAATGAAAAGTCGGGGCAAAAACCTTGACAAAGCTTACCAACAAG
>JAYUOV010000217.1:0-10908 GCA_043760535.1 Chitinophagaceae bacterium | reverse complement strand
TTGCACCCTGGTCTGGCTGTGGCATTAATACCTTACGGCTCAATTTAAACTTACCTGTCTTAGGGTCGGTTCCGGTCAATTTTACTTTGATCACTTCACCTTCGCTCAACACACCTTCCAGTGTATCGAGGCGTTTCCAGCTTACTTCGCTAATGTGGAGCAAGCCTTGTTTGCCGGGCATAAATTCTACAAACGCACCATAAGGCATAATGCTCTTAACGGTGGCTTCATATACATCGCCCACTTCCGGAACCATCACAATGCCTTTAATCCAGCTCAATGCTTTATCAACGCCTTCTTTATTGGCACCAAAAATAGATACTTCGCCACGTTCGTTTTTCTCTTCTATGTTGATGGTAGTGCCGGTTACTTTCTGCATTTCCTGTATCACTTTACCACCTGGCCCTATCACCGCACCAATAAATTCTTTATCAATGGTAAGTTTCACCATGCGTGGGGCATGTGGTTTGTAGTCGGCACGGTGTGCAGGTACACACTCGTACATGGCATCCAATATGTGCATACGGCCACGTTTTGCCTGGCTCAATGCAGAACGCATAATGTCCATGCTCAATCCGTCAACCTTAATATCCATTTGTACTCCGCAAATACCATCACGGGTTCCAGTTACTTTAAAATCCATATCGCCTAAATGATCTTCATCACCCAGGATATCGGTCAGTACGGCAAACTTGTCACCGTTGGTTATAAGGCCCATTGCCACACCACTTACGTGCTTCGGAATAGGAACACCACAATCCATTAATGCCAGCGAACCTGCACAAACAGTAGCCATAGAAGAAGAACCATTCGACTCAAGCACATCGCTTACCACACGTACGGTGTAAGCAAAATCATCGCTAGGCATCATCTTCTTCAGGCTGCGTTGGGCAAGGTTACCATGGCCTACCTCACGACGGCTTTGGCCACGCATCATCTTTACCTCACCGGTGCTGAATGGTGGAAAATTATAGTGCAGAAAAAATTTAGAATACACAGATTTGGCAGCACTTTCTACCAGCAACTCGTCCAAAGGCGTACCTAAAGTAACGGTGGTTAAAGATTGTGTTTCGCCACGGGTAAATAAAGCCGAACCATGCGGCGTAGGCAACGGATCTATTTCCATAGCTAACTGACGAACATCTTCTAAACCACGACCATCCAAACGAACACGGTCGTTCAGCACCATATCCCGAACTACATTGTACTGCAGTTCGCCTGTGTAATGGCCTACCAGTTTAGCGTCGGCAGATTCCAGTTCGCCAAGGGCTTCTTTAATTTCTGTATTCAGTTTGCTAAAAGCATCACTACGGTCGTGTTTGGCCGAAGCACCTTTGGCAATAGCGTACATTTTATCTTTACCTAGAGCAATAATTTTTTCGTTCAGTTCCTCATTGCGGTAAGGTTTAGTGTAATCTCTTTTGGCAGTAACACCAACGGCATCACGTAATTCTTCCTGGGCTTTTACCTGTACACGAATAGCGTCGTGGGCAGTTTCGATAGCGATGATTAAATCTTCTTCGCTACACTCGTTTGCCTCACCTTCCACCATCATAATATTTTTATCGGTAGCGGCTATTATGAATTCATAATCAGCCGTTTCAAGTTGTGTGCGGGTAGGGTTTACTACCACTACCCCATTTACTTTAGCCACACGTACTTCGCTGATAACCGCGTTAATAGGAATATTAGAAACGGCCAACGCTGCTGATGCAGCCAGGCAGGCCAATGCATCGGGCATTACTTCAGCATCGCTGCTAACCAAAGAAATCAACACCTGAACATCGCATAAATAATCTTCCGGAAACAACGGTCGAAGGGCTCTGTCAATCAAACGACTCGTAAGTATTTCGTAATCATTCAGCCTTGCTTCCCTTTTGAAAAAGCTGCCCGGGATACGGCCTGCAGCGCCAAATTTCTCCTGATAATCTACACTTAAAGGAAAAAATGACTGGCCATCTCTTGGCTCTTTGGTAGCACATACTGTAGCCAGTATAATGCAGTTACCGCATGTAACGGTAACGGCGCCGTCTGCCTGACGGGCCAGTTTCCCAGTTTCGATGGACACTTTACGGCCATTTACTTCGAAGGATGTACTAATGGGTTGTGATAGCATAAAATTTGCGTCTTGTTTTGTGGCTGCGGTATTGCAGCCACGGTTATGATTGATTCTTGTTTCTGTTTTTTTAGTTCTACAGTTCATAGGTTTACTTGTTCACAAATTTTTCCGATGCAAACCACTACATTTTTTTGAACTGCCTGCTTTGGAAAAAATATTCTTTGTAGCACAGCCTTTGCCCCCTGATTGGGCAACATTGGCGAACGTTGTAAATCCCGTAGCATTACGGGACTCCGTTCATCTGATTGCTACTATTGAACCTGCGAAAACCCTACCCTTTCTGATTCATTTTTATCTGTTAGAAGGAGACGCCATAAATGGTCGTCTCTACAAACAAAACTACCACATTGCCCGATTCACTAATTGAATCTTATTCCCTTGAACCTTGAATCCTGTTCCCTTGTTCCCTTGAACCTTGAATCTTGTTCCCTTGAACCTTGAACCTTGTTCTTTGAACCTAACTACGTTGTAAAAAAGCAAATCCCAATCGATAAAAATTCGATTGGGAAAAGACTTAATAATATTTCATAATTGGGAGAATTATTTTCTTAATCCCAGTTTTTCAATCAATGCACGGTATCCAGTAAGGTCGTGTTTGCTTAGGTAAATAAGTAAACGTTTACGCTGTCCAACCATTTTCATCAGTCCACGTTGTGTGCTGAAATCTTTTTTGTTTACCTGCAAATGCTTGCTGATAGATAAAATACGTTCTGTAAGTAAAGCAATTTGTCCTTCGATAGAACCTGTATTTTTGGCTTCACCACCATAGGTTGCAAAAATTGTAGCTCTTTTTTCTGTTGTTAAGTAAGGCATCCGATAATTTGTTTTTAAATAAAAATCCTATTTCTTGTCAATAATTTTGTGATCGCGAAAGTATGGTAAATTATTTGTAATTTTAAATGAAGGAGAAAGATTTTTACTGAGTTGAAAGAAAACGGGTTTTATTAAAAATAAGAACGCAAGTATTGAAACCCCAGAATTTTGGCTTCCAATTTTTAAACCTATACTTTCTTAATATCCGAAGAACCCGAACTGCGAACTTCTTTTAAAGTAGCATTACCCTTGTATCTAATATCGCTTGATCCGCTGACTGAAGCTTTAAGCTGATTGTTAACGGTAATATTTACATCCGAACTGCCGCTGGCTTCTACATCACAATTTTCAGCAATCAAATCAAACCCCTTTACATCACTAGAACCGTGTAACGCTATTCTTAAATTAGTTGCCTTGCCCGAAATAGTAAAATCGCTGCTTCCACTGCCTTCTAAACGAAGATTTTGTGCATTTACCATGCCTTTAAAATCGCTGGCTCCACTTAAATCTATGTCAAGATTGGTACCGGTAAGTGTGCCATCTGCATATACATCACTAGCACCCGAAGCAGTTAATTTATGTATGCTTTTTATAGAAACATAAGCCTTCATACTTTTCCCTCCCCAATTAAAACCACTGCCTTTGAACCCAATATAGAGTATTCCATTTTTTACTTCGGTAATAATAGAACTGGTAAAAGCCTTGTCATTTCCGCTTACGGCTACTGCATCTTCGCTACCCATAGAAATGTATAAATCAATAGCACTAGAAACAGATACACCGGTAAAAGCACCAACATTTCTTACCTGTGCATTGGCGTCGTAAATGGTTTTTTGAGCATAGCTTTTACCAATGGTAAAAAACACCGCCAACAGCAACAGATTTTTAAAAGTTTTCATTTTTAGGAATTTGATTTAGTACGAAGGCTTTAGTAGAAAAGTTACAGTCGTCATAAAAGTTTTGTATAGTTCGTTTGGATGGATATATATTTGCACTTCAACATATTTACCCGGGGTGTTCCGCAAGGGACTGAGAAATACCCGTAGAACCTGATCAGGATAATGCCTGCGAAGGGATGGTAAGAAAGTTCTGCAGGGCTTTCCCGTATCCTTTTTCGTTTGCATAAGTATGGTCCAAAAAAACCAATAAACTTATGAAACAGTTTTTCAACATTTTAGTGCTTAATGCCGTGGCTTTATGTGCCACCGCACAGCAAAATTTTAAAGCCATTGTGCTTAATCGGCAAACCGGCAAACCTGTGGAAGCAGCTACTATTACAGTAGATAGTAAAAGCTCATTTGCCACAAGTGAGGATGGCAGTTTTACCTTTACGGGCAAAAGCAATAGCAGCAATTTTCTATTGCAGATTACCGCCACTGGGTTTGTACCTAAAGACACACTGGTAAAGGCTTATAACGAAACAGTTGCCATTTATTTAAACCCATTATCGCTCTTGCTTCAGGCGGTAGAAGTTACTGCAATCCGTGCTGGCGAAAGGTCGCCTTTTGCCAAAACTAATTTAAGCAAAGCGTACATTGAAAAGAACAATTTTGGCCAGGACTTACCCTTTATTTTAAACCAAACGCCCAATGTAGTTATTAACAGCGATGCTGGAAATGGCATTGGTTACACCGGCATCCGAATTCGTGGCAGCGATGCCACCCGCATTAATATGACCATTAATGGCATACCCTATAACGATGCAGAAAGCCAGGGGACATTTTTTGTTAACCTACCCGATTTTGCTTCCTCGGTATCCAGCATACAAATACAGCGGGGTGTGGGTACAAGCAGCAATGGTGCTGGGGCCTTTGGTGCCAGTATGAACTTTAGTACCAGCGAATACAACGACAAGCCTTACATAGAACTCAACAATAGCTATGGCTCTTTTAATAGTTCTAAAAATACTATTAAGCTGGGAAGTGGTTTACTTGGTAAGCACTTTACGTTCGATGGCCGGTTTTCGAATATTACAAGCGATGGATTTGTGGACAGGGCCAAAACCAGTCTTCAATCGGGGTATGCAAGTGTAGGTTATTGGGGTAAAAAAACAGCCATCAGGTTTAATGCCATCATCGGTAAAGAAAAAACCTATCAGGCATGGAACGGTATTGCCGAAGGTGACTTACAGCAAAACAGAACAGCTAATAGCACCGGAACAGAGAAACCCGGAACGCCATACGATAATGAAACGGACAACTACTGGCAAAACCACTACCAACTGTTTCTCAATCAGGAGTTTCGGAATAACTGGAAATTTAATACCGCATTCTTTTTAACCACTGGCCGTGGATATTACGAGCAGTATAAAGCCGATGAGGAATTAAGTAATTATGGTTTGCAACCTGTGACCATTGGCTCCACTACTTACGAAAGAACAGATTTGATAAGAAGATTGTGGTTGGATAATAATTATTTCGGACAAATTTTTTCTTTTCAGCAGCGGAACGATAAGCACCAGATAACCTTTGGCGGCGGCTGGAACCGATATAACGGACAGCATTTTGGCGAGGTAATTACAAGCACAGTATTACCATCGCTCCATACTAAATACTACGACCTTATGGCCCACAAAACAGATGCCAATCTGTATGCAAAATGGCAAAAGGAATTGGGTAAATATTGGTCGCTTTTTGCCGACCTGCAATACCGGCATGTGGATTATAAAATAAACGGATTTAGAAATACTCCAACCGTTACGGTAAATAGTAAATACAATTTTTTAAATCCAAAATTGGGATTTAGTTATCGCCGCAATAACTGGAGTGGCTTTATTAGTTATGCCATGGCCAATAAAGAGCCAAACCGAGACGATTTTGAAGCCGGAATAGCACAGCAACCCAAGAGGGAACAATTAAATGATATAGAATTAAATGCCAAAAGAAGCAATGTAGTATATGGCCTAGATGTGGCTGCTACATTTTACTATATGCAGTATAAAGACCAACTGGTTTTAACCGGAAAAATTAACGATGTAGGAGCTTACACACGTACCAATATCCCAAACAGTTTTAGAGCCGGGGTGGAACTGGAAGCCAATTACAGAGCAGCGATATGGAATGCTGCCTACAGTATTTCTGTAAGTAAAAACAAGATAAAAAACTATAAAGAATATGTGGATGACTATGATAATGGCGGCCAGCAAATTATCAACCATGGCACTACTAATATTTCATTTGCGCCATCCATTGTACAAAACCTAACCATTAATTTTTTACCAGCAGAAAACTTAGAACTTAGCTGGATGGCCAAGCAGGTAGGTAAGCAATTTTTAGACAATACCAGCAGCAATAGCCGTAGCCTGGATGGCTTTGTAGTAAACGATTTAAGGGCTGCCTACACGTTAAAAACAAAATGGATAAAAGAAGCCAAGCTGGCTTTTCAGTTAAACAATGTATTGGGTGTACAATACGAACCCAATGGCTATACTTTTAGCTATATCAGCGGTGGCAGTTACCTGTACGAAAACTATTATTTTCCCATGGCAGGCAGAAATTTTATGGTGGCTTTAAATGTGAAATTGTAAACAAAAGCACCACCATAACATGTCAAGCGACTCCGTTTTAGTTTAAAATGGAGTCGCTTTTTTACAACCATCCTACTTTTCAATTTTCAATTCCTTAAGCCTTTTTTTAGAAAATACACGCTATTTTTATTTGGCCACTATTAAACAATTTTTTTAAAAATGTTACACATAGCAATAGACCCTATACATTTTACCCTTGGCTATATGGTTTCTGAAAATTAAAATATCAGCCCTGCATTTATAACCATTTTTATAGATTGCTTTAAACCAAGGTGACTGAAAATATCATGCACCTGCATACCAACGCTTGTAACCACGCCTTTAAAATAAAGGCAGCAGTTTATTTAACTGCCAGCAAGTACTTACTTATGTTACCACCAATAGAGCGGCCATGGCCAAAAAAAATACTGTAAAAAAGCTAACAATCCAAAGGCATGATAAGCTTCTATAGTTACGGCAGGCAGTTCTGTAATAATCTTTGCCACATCAGAAATATTGCCTCTATTTTTCTAAGACAGTTTTGGAAGCCCCCTTAACATGCATCACAGTAAAGTAGTAAAAAATAGGTATGTAAACCAGTGATAGCAATAGCTATTTTTTTAGCTACGGAAGCTGTTAGAATGGTACATTCCATTTTACCCATCCAAGCCTGTTATGGCATATTAATTAATCCAAATTTACTTTTAAGCCAGTTCACTAATCCGCCATTTTGATTGATGCAGATAAGCGATGGAATGCGTGCTGTCTGTTGTAAAGCTATTATTATTTAGTAGTGTGGCAGTCGTTTTTAAAGCAGCAACTTTAAAAACAACATCTGCCAGCTTATGGCAAAAAACGCTTTACAGATATGTGTAACGAATAAAATCGCCAGAAAAAAATTAGTAGGTTCCTTGTACCTAAATTGTTTTATCCACAACAAAGCGTTTTGAGAAAATTCTTTGTAGTGTTTTCACCGATATTTGCTTTGCCAACAGCATAAAAATTGTATCCAAAATGAAAGACTTCTCCTACATCACCAATGCCCATCCATCTTTTATAGAAAATTTATACAACGATTTTATAAAAGATCCTAATACAGTGGACCCCGAAATGAAAAATTTTTTTGAGGGTTTCGATTTTGCTACGGCACAGCAAGCAGTAACCAACAATAATGCTGCCACCACCGCCAAAACCGAACATGTAACTACCGATGGTGTAGATTGGAAAAAAGAATTAGGAGCTTATCGCCTTATTTTGGGATATCGTAATAAAGGCCACTTGGTGGCAAAAACCAACCCCATACGAGAACGTAAAGACCGTGGAGCCAATCTGGTACTTAGTTTTTTTGGGTTTAGCGAAGCAGATATGGATAACTCATTTTTCGCAGGAAATCTTATAGGGCTAGGAACCACTACCCTTCGCAACATTCTAGAGCATTTGCAAAAAACCTATGCCAATCATGTGGGCATTGAATTTAAGTACATTAGCAATCAGGAAAAAGTGGACTGGCTTACCCGTGAACTGGAAAAAGATTTTCTAACACCGTTTTCTTTAAAAAAGAAAGAACGCATTCTGCAAAAACTGAATGAGGGCGTTATGTTCGAAAAGTTCTTACACACCAAATACATTGGCCAAAAACGCTTTAGCCTAGAAGGCGGCGAAACCACCATAGCAGCCCTAGATGCCATAATTAATACCGCAGCCGATGGCGGTGTGGAAGAAGTAGTAATAGGTATGGCACACCGTGGCCGCCTGAATATACTGGCTAATATTTTAGGCAAAACTTACGAAAATATCTTTAGCGAATTTGAAGGTAAAAGCACCCCAGATAGCACAATGGGTAGTGGCGATGTAAAATACCACCTTGGCTTTAGCAGCCAGTTAGCCACTACATCTGGCAAAACCATTAATCTAAAACTGGCACCAAACCCAAGCCATCTGGAAGCTGTAAACCCTGTGGTAATAGGGTTTTCAAGAGCTAAAGCAGATATTTTATACGAAAGCGATTACGATAAAATTTTACCCATACTCATACATGGCGATGCCTCAGTAGCCGGACAGGGCATTGTGTATGAAGTATTGCAAATGACCAACCTGAAAGGCTATTATGTAGGCGGCACCATCCATTTTGTTATTAATAACCAGATTGGTTTTACCACCGATTTTGATGATGCCCGTAGTGCGGATTACTGCACCAGCATAGCCGCTATGGTACAGGCACCTGTATTTCATGTAAATGGCGACGACCCGGAGGCTGTGGTAAAATGTGTAGAAATAGCCACCCGCTACCGCCAAAAGTTTAATAGTGATGTGTTTATAGATATGGTATGCTATCGCAAACATGGCCATAACGAAGGCGACGACCCCAAGTTTACCCAACCCGGCCTGTATGCACTAATAGATAAGCACCCCAATCCACGTGAAGTTTATACCCAATTTTTAATGAACGAGGGAGAAAATGATGCTAAGGAAATGGCAAAGGATATGGAGAAGAAATTTTGGGGCGATTTGCAGGAAAGACTAGATGAAATAAAACAAAACCCCCTACCATACACCTACCAAAAGCCCGAACAAGTGTGGCGTACACTTAGAAAAGCTACAACCGAAGATTTTGAACAAAGCCCCATAACGGCTGTGGAGGAAGCAAAGCTTAAAAATGCCTTTAATGCCATTATGACCTTGCCCGAAGGTTTTCAGCCATTAAAAAAAGTGGAGAAAATTTTACAGGATAAAGTGAAGCTGTTTAATGAAGAACAAAAATTTGACTGGGCCACCGGCGAACTTCTTGCCTACGCCACATTGTTACAAGAAGGAAAAGATGTACGGATGAGCGGACAGGATGTACAGCGTGGTACATTTAGCCACCGCCATGCTGTACTTAGAGATGAAGAGAATGACAAGTATTACAACCGCCTCAGCAACCTTGGCGAAAGCCAGGGAAAGTTTCGCATTTTCAACTCACTACTTAGCGAATATGCAGTATTGGGTTTTGAATATGGTTATGGCCTAGCCAACCCAAATGCTCTGGTAATTTGGGAAGCACAGTTTGGCGATTTTGTAAATGGTGCACAAACCATGATAGACCAGTTTATAAGTGCCGCCGAGCAAAAATGGCAACGGATGAATGGCCTTACCATGCTACTACCACACGGCTACGAAGGGCAAGGCCCGGAACATAGCAGCGCCAGAATGGAGCGTTTTTTACAGCAGTGTGCAGAGCTAAATATGCAGGTAACCAACATTACCACATCGGCTAATTTCTTTCATGCCTTACGCCGGCAATTAGCATGGCCATTTCGCAAACCACTTATTAATTTTAGCCCAAAAGCTAACCTACGGCTGCCGGGCAGCTACTCTCCCATAATAGATTTTGTACAAGGTGCTTTTAAAGAAGTGATAGACGATAACAGCATTTTTGTACCGGCAAATATTAAAAAGGTTTTGTTCTGCACTGGTAAAATATACTTTGACCTGCTGGATAAAAAACTACGTGATGGCATTACCGATGTAGCCATTATACGTGTAGAACAACTCTATCCGTTACCCATAAAACAACTGGAAGTATTGTATAAAAAGTATAGTGCTGCCACCTGGTTTTGGGTACAAGAGGAGCCGCTGAACATGGGTGCTGCTTCATTTTTACAAATGAATTTAAAAACCTTAAACTACGGCGTTATAAGCCGCAACCCAAGTGCAGCTACGGCTACTGGCTACGCCAAAGTGCACAGGCAAGAACAAGAAGAAATTGTAAACACAGCGTTTGGGATTTAAAAGTATTATGCCAATAAAAAGACCTGCATTAAAAGTGGGTTTTTTTATTGGCGAAATTCAAACGCTCATACCCTTACTCAATGAGATTTCCAACTACAGAACTCATTAGTATTTCCAGTTTTGATGGTGTTGTTTTTTTGTGAATCCAGCGAAAGCATTGCCCCGATGGAGCTGCATTGATCTGCATATCGCTGTGAGGATTCAAAAACATAACTTTAATCTGCTTCTCTTCTCAAACGAAATAGCATCCAATTTCCTTTTTCATTTTAAGAAGGTGCCAAAGTAGGATGAGGCTGCTACTATTTGGCTTTTAAACTGCGAATAATAAGCGATTTCAGTTCTCAGGGTAAGGGATTCTGGAATTGCAAACTAGCCTTATTTTTAATAGAAGTATATCCTAAAGTACACACCTCCTTAGAAAGTTTTCTGCATTCATTATCTGTACATCGGCAAAATAAAAATCAGCTACATCTTCGGTTACAATGTAGGTACAGCCTGCATTTACAGCAGCGTAATATTCTAAGCCATCCTCAAAATCAAGCACTTTTTTATTAGAAACTGCTGCTTTTACTTCGGCCTGGCCACAATCTGTAATCAGAAGTTGGTTCTTCGTCAAAATTAGTGGAAGTCATATTGAAAGTTATTTGTGAGGAAGTAAATCATGGCCTTAAAGTTGTCCATATTTCTAAACCCCCTTGCC
>JAYUOV010000216.1:0-33248 GCA_043760535.1 Chitinophagaceae bacterium | reverse complement strand
TACGGGATTTACAACGTTAGCCAATGTCGCTCCATCAGGGCACGGCTTTCGCTGGGTTCCACCGAAATAATCCACCGATATTCATCGGGGCAGGCGGGGCAGGCAAAAAAAGAAAAACTACGCAATCAAAACTGCGAAGAGTAAGCGGATTTGAGTATAATAAATAAACAGGGGTGCACTTTTTTTACCAACGCTAATAGATTATTTTAACAAGCTTATTTTATTAAATGATGTTGTATTTGCGGCTTCGTTTAAAGATGCTTTAATATCCATTTTTTCTAGTTGGGAAAGATGGAAGCTAAGTGTGGCTGCAGCAGCTTTATTAAATGGCTGGTACTCAAAAACCACACGATGAAACTGGTCGCCAAATATGTGTTGTACATAATCCAGCTCTTCGTGTTGTGCATATTCCTGAAAACGAAAAAGGTTATGCTGCGTAAGCAAGGCAGGCTTTGTAAGCAGGTCTGCTATGTTTCTCGAATCCAGTATGTTATCCCAGCCGCCCTGCTTTTTATCTCTTATCTGTATCAGTACTACTTTGCTACAGTTATCTTTTAACCATGTACGGAACACAAACATAAATCGCATGGCAGTTTCAAGGCCAGTATTGTCTCTAAATCCGGCATCCATTACATCTACTACCGGATCGGTAGGCAGCCATACATTCGGTAGCACGTATGGAAAGGTAGCGTTCATACGCAGGGCTGTAAGTATACGAATATTGCCTGGCTCTTGCTGGGCAAAATAAGATACAAAATCCACCCCATCGGGATCTGCTGCAGAGAGCCTTGCCGTGTCGAACATTTGCCGCATCATAAACCGTGCAGGCTGTGTACTAATGGTCATTCTGCGGCCATCTCTTGTAATAACCGAATTAAAAAATACTAGTGGTATGGTTGCTGCATTTTCTGCTGCTGCGTAGTCTTTTAATTGTTTATTAAGCAGGCCGTGTGTATTGGAGTTTAGTTTTTCTTCAAAAGCATAACCACGGTCTTTAATATACTTGTGGCCGCCTAAGGTAAAGTGCTGTGCCGGGGCTATTAAATCTCTTGCTACAAATGATGAAAAAAGAGGATTTAGCAGATCGCTAGAAATATCGTCTATATAAGATTCATTGTGGAGTACCATGTTTTTGCCAGCTATTTTTTGAGCGTACAATTCCCGAAAATAAGTAGCCCCTATCATACCGCCCGAAGCACCTGTAATAAGTGCTGCTTGTGGCATAAGCCCGCCACGGGTTATGCTATCTAAACGCTGCAGTACATTCATTGTAAAAGTAGCAGCCCTGGTGCCGCCGCCACTAGTACTAATAATGTACATTACAGGCTGTTGTTGGGTTTGCTTTTGTTTCCAGCGGTTTAGAATACCAATAAATTGCAAAGAATCCATCCGCATATTTTCGGCAGAACTTTGCTGCCAAAGGGCTTCCCTGCTATACTTTGGGCGTTCGGTTTTGTTATCGTAATTAAGGCCATACGCTTTGTTTCTTGGGTCTATCACATCGTTTTGATACAATAAATTGAGCAATAAAAAAAGAGCCAGTACAAAAGGTAGCGCCCATGCCTTTAAAAAATACGAAAAGGCGCCTGCTACAGCTATAAGAATAGCAAAAAAAACGGTGATGCTTGCTGCCGCTGGAAGCTGAAAAAATTTATTGTCGAGAAAAAAACCAACCGTTATCAGCGATGCAAATGCAATGATAATAGAGATGATGGCTGCTATGTGGTGCTGCTTAAAAATACGGTCTATAAAATCCTGTGTGTAGTGCTGCACATCCCGTGGTTTGCGTAGTTTAAATGTGGCACTCAGGTACCAGTCTATTCGCAGGTAATACTTCCATTTTTTTGCATAGCCATTTTCATATCTGGCCTTATGTTTAATCAATTCTTTTTTTACAGCAGGTGATAAAAAACGGTAAATGGTTTTATCAGCCCCAAAAAAATAGCCAAAAGCTACAGCCAGTGCCAATATAAAACCACATAAAAAACCAGCTACAAAAAACAACAGTTCGCCTACCGAAAAAAGCTCTTGGGAATATTGAAATGAAATGGTTTTAAATGCATAAAAAATAAGAAAAATTAAAGGCAGCGTGGCATTGTTAATGCAGTATTTTAAAAAGGGCTGAGACGTAGTAGCCAAAAACTGCATGTGCTTGCTGTGTAGTATAAATGTGGTAATATTCCAACTCATAAAAAACACGGCTATAGACATGCCTACCATGGCCGTGCTAAGTGCATTTACATTACCAAGATACTCCGGAGACATGTACAGATTATTTACCCCAAAACGCACCATAAAAGTACCGTTTACCACAGCAAATAAAATATACCAAAAAAGAAGCAGTATCTGGTATTTACGAAAGTGCAGCAGCAGTAACTGCACTGGCAAAGAGTAGTAAAATCCTATCAGGTATTTTTTCATGGCTTTTTCAAAAATTCAGGTTTTAAGCTTCGAGGTTCAAAAGGCAAATATTATCAACTATAAATATCCCTATTTCTTGGTTCTTGAACCTTGATTCTTTAATTCTTAAAACGCTCTATCTTTCTCGTTATTTTTTTCATCATATCCACCTGCACCTGTTGTATTTCAAGTATCTCCGATTGCTGATTCATAATCAGGTGATCCATCTTTTCGTGCAGCATTCTGATCTCCAATTCGCTTTTAAGGTTAATCATATAATCGTTGCGGCTTTTTTCTCTATCCTTTTCTTCTTGGCGGTTTTGGCTCATCATAATTACAGGTGCCTGTAGTGCGGCAAGGCAGCTTAGCATTAGGTTCAGCAGTATAAATGGGGATGGGTCAAATGACTTTTTTGTCAATAAAAAAATATTGATACAAATCCATAGTAGTATAAAAAATAGAAAGGAAAGAATAAAAATCCAGCTACCGCCGAATGTGGCAATTTTGTCGGCAATACGCTGGTAAAAAGTAAAATCGCCCTTGCTTTCGTCTTGCAGTAATTTATTGGATAGTGTGCCGCCCGACTCCAAATTTTTCAGAACACCTTTTTCTAACGAAGTGAGATCTCCTATTCCTATAGATAGTTTTTTTTGGATAAACCGATACCGGTATTGGTTCAGTTCGTTGAGCGATATGGCACCCTCCTCTTTAAAATCCGGTACACCCTTTTTATCTCTTACATCACATTAGAGCGGATGTAACGGCAGGAAATTCTCTCCGAAAGCGAAAAGGTTTTTTTCGTCAGGTCGCTAACAAATGTTCGCAACATAAAATAGGTTTATTGTTTTAAGGTAGCACAAAACCCATCATTATAAAACTGCCTGTTTTAAAGCCCTGTTAATAAACAACATCCATATCATGGCCAACAAAAATAACATGCCGGTAAACTGATGTAATTGTGCCATCCATTCAAAAGCACCCCAGTGGTTAGGCACTATGCCAGTACTGGTAAGTACGCTGCCAATACCGAGTAGCAACTGTAAAAAAATAAGGCTTAGGGGAAGCCATTTTGTTTTATTAAAAAAAGTAGTACTACCGGTTTTAAACGCTTTAATGCTCCACCAGATAACTAATACCACAAGCAGATAGGCCATGCCACGATGCATAAAATGCACCATTATTTTATTGTTGATAAAGTTGAGCAGCCCATCGTTGTTTTTGTACAAACCTATAGGCATGGATTGCCCATTAATGCTAGGCCAAGTGGGTGCAGCCGTAGCCGCTTTATGGCCAGCCATTAATGCACCATAAAGCAACTGTAAAACCAAAATAACAGAGATGCCAATATTTATTTTTTGTAACGAAGCGTTACCGGCCAATTGTTTTTTAGGCACCAATAATTGCAAAGCAAACCAAAAAGTATAAGCCAGTAAAAACAAGGCAAAAGTAAAGTGCATTGCCAGCCTTGTGGGCTTTACGTACACCGCATCGCCATCAAGGCCGCTTGCCACCATTATCCAGCCAATAGCACCTTGCAAAGCACCGAGTATAAAAAGAATGATGAGTGGCTTCACCATTTCCTTTTTAAACTTTTTAGTAATAAAAAAATATACAAAGCCAAGGGCAAACACCACCCCTATTAACCTGGCCCACAGGCGGTGAAACCACTCCCAAAAAAAAATAAACTTAAAATCGCCGAGGCTAAAATCGGAATTGAGCCACTGGTATTGCGGCGTTTGCTGGTACTTTCCAAATTCTGCTTGCCACTGCCCTTCGCCCATGGGTGGCAGGGTGCCTGTAACCACATTCCACTCGGTAATAGAGAGGCCGCTGCCGGTAAGGCGGGTAATGCCGCCTAGCAAAATTTGTATTACGGTCATACCTACACCTATTAATAACCACAAGGCTACGGCCTTGTTATTTTTGCTTTGCCCATCAAGCAATACTGTTTCCATAAATAGCTATTTCTATAAGGCCACAAAGGTAATGTTGGTAACCTTTTGTGATGGTTTTGTTTAGAACATAGACTTTTATTTTTTAAACTATAACACATGTTGCAGCACTTTTACCATCCACAACTTATAGAAGCGGGTATAGACGAAGCTGGCCGCGGCTGCTATGCCGGGCCTGTATTTGCAGCTGCGGTTATTTTACCCAAAGATTTTTTTCATCCATTGCTTAACGATAGCAAACAACTGAAAGAAAAAGATCGCTACAAGCTGCGCCCTATAATAGAAGCAGCAGCTACTGCCTGGGCTGTAGCACAGGTTAGCCATAAGGTTATAGATGAGATTAATATTTTACAGGCCAGTTTCCAGGCCATGCACCAAGCCGTGGACGATTTAGAATTAAAACCCGAATTATTACTGATAGATGGTAACCGATTTAAGCCATATCCTTTTATAGTTCATCAATGCTTTATTAAAGGCGACGGCATTTTTGCCAGTATTGCAGCAGCCAGCATTTTGGCCAAAACCTACCGGGACGATTATATGCTGAGTCTGCATCAAAAATTTCCACAGTACCATTGGGCTTACAACAAAGGCTACGGCACCTTATTACACCGTAAGGCCATAGAACAATTTGGTATTTGCGAGCACCACCGAAAGAGTTTTAAAATAGGGGGTAGTAGGGTATAAGGTGTAGGGTTTAGGGTGGAAGGTTTCAAGTGCCAAGGTTTCATTTTCAAATACGTTTAACCAGTTGTTATTGTTGGGTGTAAAATTGTGCTTTGAGTATTGAACATTATTTTTTGCAAAAAGCTTACCTGAAAGAAATTGGTTAGCAAGACGAAAAATTATTGCTCCGATATTTACAAACAGATGAGACGGGAGTGACAAAGAATCAAGGTTTTTTCAAAACACGCTTTTATACCAATCACAGCATTACAATAAAGAACCAGAAGTATTTTACCCAAGATAAAACCAATGCTTATGCAATTATTAGTACCAGATATCAGCCTTATGGTTTGGATAATTTTTAGCCTTTTTAGTTTGGGGCTAATAGTTTTAGCCATGATTAGCCTTTTACGAAATACCACTATGGATAACACTTTGAAACTGGTTTGGTCGTTAACTATTATTTTTATTCCGCTAATGGGAGCTATTCTTTTTTTTACAATTGGTAAACAAAAAATCAAAACATAAAGAACATGTTCGTACAGATGAGGCCGGTGTTTTAAACAAATTGTAGTTGCTGCAAATCACTTGCCTTACACAGAGCATTTTGGTGTTTCTTTTCCATATTCTCCAAACTTTTAAAAAATCATTTCCATTATTTTAAACCCAACCCCTATTTTTGCCACCTTGCCGGGCGTGGCGAAATTGGTAGACGTACCAGACTTAGGATCTGGCGCCGTGAGGCATGGGGGTTCGAGTCCCTCCGCCCGGACACTTAAAAGCCCTTGAGTTTTACTCAGGGGCTTTTTAATTTGCCCAAAGAATTGATTGCACTTACTTTTGCCGCCCCTATTGCATTTGGCAATTTTTCAGTTAGCAATTTGCAAAGGAGGATTTATTACAAATCATAAATCCAAAATCACAAATCAAAAATCATTTATGCCTACAATTACAAGGAACAACACTGCGCCACTTATTGATAAAATAACTGTGCAGTTAACTAAGGAAGACTACTATCCGTCGTTCGAAAAGTCGCTCAAAACCTATTCTAAACAGGTAAAGATGCAAGGTTTTAGGCCGGGGCAGGTGCCATTGGGTCTAATTAAAAAAATGTACGGAGCCAGCATTTTTAGCGACGAAATATTAAAAATGGTAGAGAAAGAAATAAACGCCTACCTAACACAAGAAAACCCCGAAATATTTGCTCAGCCACTGCCCACCGACGAGAATTTTGATACCATGAAGCAGCTGGATATGAACGAACCAAAAGACCTACATTTTAGTTTTGAAATAGGCTTGAAACCATCTTTTGCCATTACCGACCTTTCTAAAGCCAGCATTAAACGGCACAAAGTGGCCGTTACCGATGCTATGATAGACGAAGAAGTGACCCGCCTGCAAGCCCGCCTTGGAAACATAACAGAGCCGGAAACTGTGGACAGCGACAAGCATTTGCTTAACCTAATCTTTACAGAACTGGATGCCGATGGTAATATAGTAGCAGATGGCATTACAAAAGATAATAGCATCCCTGTTAGTTATTTTAGCGAAGTGGTTCGTCCGCAATTAATAGGGCTTAAAAATGAAGATGCTATTACCGTTAAGCTCAGCGAAGCTTTTGAAGAAAAAGAACTGGAGTTTATTTTAAATGATCTTGGGATTACGGCAAATGATGCCGGCAAATCTTTCAGCGTAGTTATTACCAAAATAGGCCTTGTAGAAAACAGGGAGCTGAACGAGGAATTTTTTAACCAGGTATATGTGGGCAAAGCCATTGGTACCGAGGCTGAATTTCGCAACGCCATTAAAGAAGATATAGAAGCTTATTACGCCAGCCAGGATCGTGGACAGGTGGATGACCAGATTTATAACTATCTGATGGATAATACAAACATAGAACTGCCAGAAACATTTTTAAAACGCTGGCAAAAGCAAACGGAGAAAGAACCAAAAACCGATGAGGAAATAGAAACGGGCTGGCCTTCTTTTAAAAAATCTTTAAAATGGACGCTGATTAGCGATACCATTATTAAAGAAGCTAAAATAGAAGTAGCGCCTGACGAAATTAGGATGTTTGCCAAACACCAAATGATGGGCTATATGGGCGGGCAGGGTAATGCAGAAGACATGCCTTGGCTAGATACCTACATAGATAAAATGACCAAAGACCAAAAATTTGTAGAGAATACCTACAACCAAATAGCTACCGACAAACTGTTTAGCTTGGCCGAAACAATGGTGCAGTACAATGACGAAATCCTGAGTGTGGAAGAATTTACAAAGCAACAGGAGCATCGTAAAGAAAACGATCAACTTTAAGTACTTTACAAATTAGCCGATAGCCAAAAACTATCGGCTGATTTATTTTAACATCGCCCTTGTACATGAAAGGTTATAGGGCTTTCCCCTGCTTTTGCCCCCTCATTTTTTATACATTTTAATAGCCAGCATTAATACGGTTATTAAAACTGCCTGCCCTGCTATACCCCAAACAATACTCAAGGCTTACTTTACCCACATTAAAAATACTACTGCAATCAGAAAAATAGTTGCTACTTAGTTCCGAACCTGTAGCCGCTATGAACTGTATTTATAATTACCAGCCAATTGTTTGTTTTAAAAAAAATTGCAGCAAAAAATGGTAACCCCAAAAGCAGCCAAACCAGAATGTATTTTATCAGCATCCAACGGCCACCGGGCAATAGCATTATGGCAAGCCAGACGCCTTTTACCAAAACCCAATACCCCATAATAAAGGCAATAATAGCCGATGACCAGCTAATGCTATGCCAAAGCCGCTTCATCATTACCTGAAATTAGGTGGTTAAAATAGTAACAGTGGCTGGCTCCTTATGCTGCGCCTCAGGGTTGTAAATAAAAAGCCGGGGCATGTAAAAAAGCCCAGCAAACTTAGTAACCAAAAAATGACATGTATCAGTTTCAGGTGTAAATACATGCTAGCTTAATTGTTGGGTTTCCAGTTTTTTACTGCATCCACAAAGGCTTTGGCATGGGCTACAGGCACATTGGGCAGTATGCCGTGGCCTAGGTTGGCTATATGGTTTCGGCCACCAAACTTTTGCAGCATGGCATGTACTTCCTGGTGTATTACGGGTATGGGCGCCAGTAGCTTGGCCGGGTCAAAATTGCCTTGTAGCACCACAGCATCACCAGCAAACTGCCGGGCCACCGATGGCTCCGTACACCAATCAATACCAAGGCAACAGGCGCCTGTTTCTTTAATTTCTTTAAGGCTGTGCCAGGCACCTTTTGCAAATACAATTACTGGAGCCATGCATTTTACCGCCACCACAATCTGCCTTATGTATTGCAGGCTCCATGTTTCAAAATCGGCTTTGCTCAGCAGCCCACCCCAGCTATCAAAAATCTGAACGGTATCTGCACCGGCTTTTACCTGTGCCTGTAAATAGGCAATGGTTGTATCGGTAATCATTTGCAAAACGGTGTGTGCCAGTGCGGGTTGGGTGTAGCAGAACGCCTTTGCTTTGTCAAAGGTTTTACTGCCTTTCCCTTCTACCATATAGCAGAGCAACGTCCAAGGTGCGCCGGCAAAACCAATGAGCGGCACACGGCCATTCAGTTGCTCTTTTACCAGTTTAATGGCATTAAAAACATAGCCCAAGCTTTCGTACACATTGGGCACATGAATGCGTTTTAGGTCGCTTGCTGTAAAAATGGGATTGGGCAATACGGGTCCTTTGCTTTCTATCAATTCCACTTTTAGCCCCATGGCCTGTGGCACTACTAAAATGTCGGAGAATAAAATGGCTGCATCGGTGCCCACAATATCTATCGGCTGTATCGTAATGGCAGCGGCCAGTTCAGGCGTTTGGCAGCGTTCGAAAAAACTATACTTTTCACGTATGGCTATGTACTCCGGCAAATACCTTCCTGCCTGCCGCATCATCCATACGGGTACTCTTTCCGTTGGTTGGCCTTTTAAAACACGTAGTAGTAAATCGTTTTGTAACATGGTTGTTATTGCTGCTTTTGTGCAACCCCCGTAGTAGCTACAGTGGCCTGGTAATATTGTGTTTTTATATAAAGCCGGCGAAAGCCTTACCCTTATGAGGCCACATTTGCGAACGTTATACCCCTGTAGCATTATGGGGCTCCGCTTAAGAGCAGCAATTTCATTTAGCCAATCGAAATCTCCATTTTTTCTGAAAACAGTTTTGTAGGTAAGATTCAGATGCCAGCATAGCGTCTCTACAGAACCAATGAAACAAACGAATCCACAAATTCATTGCCGCCATGCTTCAGCAACAGATGAGCAGCTTTTACACCCACTTCATCAGCTTCTAACAAACTGCTAGAAATATTAATAGTAATAGATGCTGCACCATCTGGTTGGGTAATATTTCCCTTAAAATAAATCACATCATTTTTAATAGTTGCCAATGCACTAATAGGAGTAGAACAGCCGCCGAGTAAGGTTTTCAAAAAGTCTCTTTCGGCTTTGGTGCAAATAGCGGTGCTTGCATCATTTAAAGCTGTAAGGTTTTGCTGCAGTGCAGCATCCGCAGTTCTGCAAACTACCATAATTACACCTTGTGCCGGTGCTGGCAGCATCCAATTTAAACTAGTTACGCCGCATGGTTTAATGCCCAACCTTTGTAGCCCAGCTGCTGCAAAAATGGCACCGTTCCAATGGTTACTATCCACTACTTTTTGTAATCGGGTGTTTATGTTTCCCCGAATGTCTTCAATAGTAGTTTCAGGAAAATAATGCAGCCATTGAGCCTTTCGGCGAATGCTACTAGTGGCCAAAGTAAACGGTTGATTACATTCAGCTTGCTGGCTTTTTTCAATCTTAAAATTGGCGGCTTCGGCAATAAGTGCTGTGTTAATTACTGGCGAATTTTGCACCAACTGATTCATTGCTTCGCTGCAAGCCAAATCATTCCACACAAAAACATCTGCCGTATTTCCCCTTGGCAATACGGCAGCCTGTACCACGCCTTGCGCTAATTGAACGGGCACATCTTTCATGCTGTGTACAGCAATGTCTATTTCGTTATTCAGTAATGCTGCATCAAGAGCCCTGGTAAAAACGCCTTGAACACCCATAGCATATAGCGGCGTAATAAGGTTGGTATCGCCATCACTTTTAATAAAAACAAGTTCGCTGCTAATACCGCTTTGCTGCATAGCCTGCTGTACGCTTACGGCTTGCCAAACGGCAAGTTTGCTATCTCTTGTTCCTATCCTTACCGTTGTATTCATTTACTTAATTGGGGCCAGGGGTTATAAAATAATTAATGGCTTCTAACACATGGCAGCCACCCCTGTTTTCTTTCTTAATATTTTCTGCAAGGTGCTTAATAGATTTCTGCACCTTTTGTTCTATTGGGTGGTTTATAAAGAGCAGCGGCTGTGTTTTGGTGTAATTTTTAAACATGTTACACTTTTCCAAACCCAGTAACTGGTTTTTGGCAGCGGCTATATATGGCGCATGCCTTCGCATATTCAGCCATTCCATAAAGAGCCCAATGTGTTCTTTAATAATGGCCGCTGCTATCGGAATTTCCTCACGCCTGCTGGCCAGTGTGGCATCGCCGATGGTGGAAAGTTCATCCACATTTACCAACCGTTTATTAGGAACAATACCACAATCTGGATGGATATTATTGGGAATGGATAAGTCTATTAATACTTGCTCTTTGTTGGCAGGCAATAATTGCGGCGTAATCAATGGATTGGTATCTGCGGTAGAAACTATAATAATATCTGCACCGCTAATAGCAGTGTGTAACTGACTATAGGGCAATGCAGAAAGCTGCAATTTACTGGCCAGTTCTATAGCTTTAGAATCGGTTCTGTTGATAAGTGTTACCGCGGCTGCATCGGTATAATCCAATAAATTTTTGCAGGTATGGGTGCCTATTTTACCAGTACCAATCAGTACTATCTTTTTATTGGCAAGGCCATTACTCTGTTCTTTTAAAAAACGAATAGCGGCAAAAGATACCGAAGTGGTTCCACTGCTAATTTTAGTATCCGTCTTTACTTTTTTAGAACATTGCAATGCTATACTAATCAGTTTATCCAAATAAGTATCAATAGTAGCAGCCTTTTGAGCAATGGCGTAAGACTGTTTTATTTGACCCACGATTTCATAATCACCCAAAATCTGGGAATCGAGACCGGCACTTACTTCTAACAAATGCTGAATAGCTTCGTCTGCTTTTTTATTAAAACAATGCTGGTTAAAATCTTCCTCACTATTGCCAGTAAAACACGACAATAATCCTATAACTACTTTTTGATAAACCTGATACGTGTAAAACTCGGTACGGTTACAGGTGCTAATAAAAAACAACGACTGTACGCCCAATAGATTAGCCTGCTGTAAAAAAAGGATTACTTGTTCTTTAGTAAGGGCAAATTTACTTCTGGTAACAGAATTCGCTTTTCTAAAAGTAACGCCCGTTACCAAAAAAGAAGAAAGTAAATGTTGCTCCATAATTATAAATATAAAAATACAAGGTGAACTTTGTAAGCATTCCGTTTTATGGTCATTCCACTGTCATATTTTACTAACGGAGGTTTTTCTTTTATTGCAAAGGCAAACCTTTACAAACTTTTGTAGGAAATTATTTGCCCCAATATTGGGGCACTACAAATAATTAAAAACCTTAAATATAGGCATTATTTTAATGAACCTAGGTTTGCCAGACACTACACAAGTGAAGGATATACGCAAATGCCTAAATGAATTTTTAATGAACAAAAGATGCCCATGCTATACATACCGGTAATTGTAATTGTATGCCGTTTGTTCCTAATAGTACTATTCTATCGGATGGGGGTGCCACCTACATGGAGATGAATATGGATTGTTCGATAGCCTTACTGCGATAAATACCATAGCAATAATGAAACCTAGCATAGCCATACCTTTCCACTCGTAAAATGCCTTTTGGGGTCATGCCGCTGGCCTGCCACTGATCAATCAATTGAAGACCGGCGGATGTTTGTAAACGTGATGGTGTCTTATACAATTGTTTTTTACAAAACTCAACACCTAAAAATTCTAAAACAAGATGGTATTGGTGAGAGGGTTACAGTGTGTCTGCGGAGGCGAACACCATTTTAAAGAACTGGATTATGATTTTGGATGAAACAAACTGCCATTCGATAACATGGTACTTAACACCATTTACATATACGCTACTACAGTGGAATTATTTTTTTAAATATTAGCAAATTAACATACGTAAAAAACCAACATTTTTAACACTTCAAATGCGGCAAAAGAATTGTATCCTGCATTTTGATACCCTAACAGCGAAGTGTATAAATTCTGCGAAGTGGCATGTACTCAAAATATTACGGCAAAAGACTACAGTCTAGTATTTTCTCCCTAGCCATAAATTTATTGGTAAAAAATACATGGTCGTACCCAATTAGGCAGATGGGTAAGGGAAAACATGTGCGGCAGACAAAAAAATGATGGAAAATAAGTGAAAAAACAAAATACGAACATCTTCGCTCACATACTAGCTGATTTTATCCCAAATTTATAGGCATTAGCTAAATTGGGGCATTAAAACAGGTGTGCAGTTTCATCTACAGGCTGTATTTTTACCCACTTTAATAAGTATTCTATATGAATGGAACTGCGACCGTCCTACAGGACGTGGTGATAAAATTCGCCGGCGATAGCGGCGATGGCATGCAACTTACAGGCAGCCAGTTTACCAATAATACCGCCTTGCTAGGCATTGATCTGGCTACTTTCCCAGATTTTCCGGCAGAAATACGAGCCCCGATAGGCACCCTGCCCGGCGTAAGTGGTTATCAACTTCGCTTTAGCAGCGACCGCATTTTTACCCCCGGCGATGCCTGCGATGTATTAGTGACCATGAATGCCGCCGCATTAAAAGTGAACCTGAAGGCTTTAAAACCGGGTGGCCGCATTATTGCTAATACCGATGGGTTTGATAACCGTAACCTGCGCCTAGCCAACTACCCAGAAGGTGTAAACCCGCTAGAAGATGGCACTCTTGACAGCTACAATCTTATACAAATAGACGTAACCAAACTAACCCGGGAAGCCCTCAAGGATTTTACAATGGGTATGAAAGAGAAAGACCGTGCTAAAAACATGTTCGTTCTCGGTTTCCTTTATTGGATGTACAGCCGTGATATGGATAATACCATTGACTTCTTAAAAGAAAAATTTGGCAAGAAGGATGATATTATGCAGAGCAATATAAAAGTACTGCAGGCCGGTTATTATTATGGCGAAACCACAGAAGCCATTGGCGAAAGATACACGGTGGCAAAAGCAACAATGCCCACCGGCTCGTACAGAAATATTATGGGTAACCAGGCTGTAACATTGGGGTTGGTGGCTGCTTCGCAAAAAAGTGGATTGCCTATCTTTCTTGGTTCGTACCCAATTACACCGGCCTCAGATATTTTACACGACCTCAGTAAATTAAAAACTTTTGGCATCCGCACATTTCAGGCAGAGGATGAGATAGCAGCAATTACATCTGCCATTGGTGCAGCGTACGGAGGCAGCCTAGGCGTTACCACTACGAGTGGCCCAGGTATGGCACTAAAGGCAGAAGCTATGGGTTTGGCAGTTATGCTAGAAATTCCGCTGGTTATTATTAATATTCAACGTGGCGGACCAAGTACTGGCTTACCTACCAAAACAGAACAAAGCGACCTAATGCAAGCATATTATGGCCGCAATGGCGAATGCCCGATGCCGATTGTTTCTGCATCTACACCCAGCGATTGTTTTGAAGCAGCTTACGAAGCTGTACGCATAGCCGTACAGCACATGACGCCTGTTATATTTTTAAGCGATGGCTACATTGCCAATGGAGCCGAGCCATGGAAATATCCCAATAGTGCAGATTTGCAAGATATTCAGGTGGAATTTGCTTCGCAAAACCATGTTACAGATTTGGATGATGCCGGTAAATTTCAACCCTATAAAAGAGATGAAAAACTGGTAAGACCATGGGCTATACCCGGCACCAAAGGCCTGGAACACCGAGTGGGCGGCCTGGAAAAGCAAGACATTACCGGAAACATTAGTTACGACCCAGATAACCACCAACACATGGTAAATACCCGCCGAAACAAAGTGGAAATGGTGGCAGATTATATACCCGAGCAACACCTAGATAGTGGCTCTGAAAAAGGAACTGTGCTGATACTTGGCTGGGGCAGTACCTACGGTGCCATTAAAAGCGCAGCTATTGATTTACGTGCCGAAGGACATGCTGTAAGCCATGCTCATCTTCGTTACATCCGCCCCTTTCCCCGTAACCTTGGCGACATACTGAAAAATTTTGACCATGTGCTGATACCCGAAATAAACGATGGCCAACTAATAAAAATAATCCGGGATAAATACCTGGTAGATGCGAAGCCCTTTAATAAAGTAATGGGCAACCCCATTACCAAAGGCGAACTGATAGAAGTGGTGAAGCGGATGGTGAATTAGGACTGTAACTCCTTTTATTTAATAAATGCTTAAATGGCTGTTTCCATAATATTAAAGAGTCTCCTTTTGTTTAGATTCTGATACTACATTATGTTACCCAAACTAATGCCCAGGAAAGTATGTACCAAAAAGCTTTCTAAAGCAGTTGATGATATTCTAATACTTCCAATATGGGAGATGGCAAAGTAACTCTTGCAATATTATTTGGAAATGCTGGATTATTTCACCAAATTTATTTACTATAATATATATGTGTGTGAATAAACTTTTTACCTGCAAGATTTAAAGTAACTGGTTGCTATTTTAAAAAAACTACAGCAGACTTACCATTATGAAAAACTGGCATATCGTAAGGACTAGTTCATAAATACTTTGGTACGCTAGTCCTTTTACTTTCCTCAAAAGTACATTTGCTTGTATTGCCACTAACTATAACGTAAATTTCACTACCTTTTAAAACATTTTCTTTAGGGTACTATGAATCTATGGTCTTAAATATATATTATTAATATTTGGCTGTATTTAACAAAAATGTAACACTAGAAAAAATGATTTAATTTACTATTACTTTGTTACCACTACTAAATAAAACCATAAATAAAACGTATGTATTTACTCCAAATTTTATCCAACAATGCTAACATTTTTGAGAAAGTAAAAAATATGGGGCTTGAGTATGCTCCTAAACTTGTTGGTGCCATTATTGTATATATTATAGGATCTTGGCTTATAAAAAGGGTAGGCCGTATTATTACCCAAATAATGAGTGCTAGAAAATACGAACCCTCGTTACAATCATTTCTTACATCATTATTTACCGTAGTACTCAATGTGTTGCTCTTACTTACCGTGGTGGGTATGCTGGGCGTAAATACTACTTCATTTGCTGCATTACTGGCTGGTGCTGGCATTGCTATTGGCGCCGCACTTAACGGCACATTGGGTAACCTGGCAGGTGGTGTAATGATGTTGGTTTTTAAACCATTTAAGGTTTCGGATATGATAGAAGCACAAGGCGTAGTGGGTATTGTAAAAGAAATGGGCATTTTTAGCACTACTATCTTATCAGCAGAAAACAAAACCATCTTTTTACCAAATGGGCCTTTATCTACTGGCGTAATAACCAATTATACCACTGCTGGTTATTTACGTACAGATTTATCAATGGCTATTGCCCTTGATATGGACATAGAAAAGGCCAGAAAAGTAGCAATAGAAGCCATGCTTACACACCCCAAAGTGCTTAAAACGCCAAGCCCCGAAGTAAGTGTTTTAAAAGTAGGCGAAGGAATGGTAACGCTTGCAATAAGGCCATACACAACCCAAGCAGATTATTGGGATGTATATTTTGGCACACAAGAATTAGTAAAAAATGCCTGGGATAAAAATGGTGTAGATGGGCCAATACCTACACACATACAAATAACAAAGTAAGTTTAATATAACAAAAAAAGTTGGGCAAATACCACCATAGGTTTTGCCCAACTTTTTTCTTTGTAAAATGTATTTATTGCAAACCCACCCCAATGTAAACTTTACCTTCTGCTACCTTTATTGGATAAGTTTTTATAGCACATACATCGCCTGTAAGGCATTCGCCTGTAAGCAGACTAAAGGTTTTTTTATGAAAAGGGCAGGCCACTTTTGGTTCACAAGCTTCCCCCGCACTTCCTATCATACCACGGCTTAGGGCCATTTGTTGTTTGTGCGGACATAAGTTCTGAGTTGCATACCATTCGCCCCTGCGGCTGAAATTGAACACCGCAATCTGTTCTTCTTCATACTTAACACAAACTCCGCCATTGTCGGGCACATCGTCTGTATAACAAGCAAAAAACCATTTGGTGTCGGTGTTCGTTTGCAGGTTCATAACTATTAATTTTAATATTTACCTTATTTTAAATTTAAGACTTTACAAGTAGATTTTTGACCACTAACTTATTTAACCCAATAATTAAAAGTTTACCAATCTTTTGCTTTTACTTGGTCTCTCATAGGCACTAACTGAGAGGTGGGGTCTTTTTCGGTTGGGGCATTTACAAAATGGCTAAATCTTTTACGCATCTCCGGATTTTCGATAGCGGCTTTCCATTCGCATTCGTAAGTGTTAGTATGGTGTATCATGGCAGCTTCCAATTCTTCGGCTATGCCTAGGCTATCGTTAACAATTACATTTTTAAGATAAGCCATGCCGCCTTCCATTTTATTAAGCCAGGTAGCAGTACGTGTAAGCGGATCGGCCGTTTTTACATAAAACATTAAGAACCGATCGAGGTATTTAATACAGGTTTCTTTATCAATATCTGTGGCCAGCAGTTGTGCATGTTGTGGCTTGCTGCCGCCATTACCGCAGATGTACAAGTTCCAGCCCTTTTCTGTGGCAATAATGCCAAAGTCTTTGCTTTGTGCTTCGGCACATTCTCTTACACATCCACTTACACCTCCCTTTAACTTATGCGGGCTACGAAGGCCTTTATACCGATCTTCTACCTCTATTGCAAAACTTACACTATCGTGTAAACCAAACCTGCACCAGGTGCTGCCCACACAGCTTTTTACAGTACGTAAAGATTTGCCATAAGCATGGCCACTTTCAAAACCGGCTTCAATTAGCTCCTCCCAAATAGCAGGCAAATCGCTTAGGTGCGCACCAAACATATCGATGCGTTGGCCGCCGGTTATTTTAGTATAGAGGTTGTATTTTTTTCCTACCTGCCCAATGGCAATCAGCTTATCTGGTGTTATTTCGCCACCGGCTATGCGTGGTACTACAGAGTAGGTGCCGCCTTTCTGAATGTTGGCTAAAAAACGATCGTTACTATCTTGTATCGTTTCTTGTTTTAAAATAAGATCGTTCCACAAACTGGCCAAAATGCTAGCTACCACAGGCTTACACACTTCGCAGCCATCGCCTTTTCCGTAGCGGCCCAGCACTTCGTTGTAGGTTTTAATGCCATTCATTTTAGTAAGATCAAAAAGTTCCTGACGGCTGTATTCAAAATGTTCGCAGACTACATTTTTTACATACACACCATTGGCTTTCATGGTGCCTACTATTAAATCTTTTACCATTGGCACGCAGCCGCCACAACCAGTTCCGGCTTTGGTACATTTCTTCATGGCATCTATAGTAGTAACGCCGCCTTCGGTTACGGCAATACAAATAGCGCCTTTGGTTACCGCTTCGCAGCTACAAATTAGAGCGTCTTCTGGTAAACCCAACACACCGGCACCACTATCGCTTTCGCCACCACGGCTGCCTAAAATCAGATCTTCGGGGTTAGCTGGTAAAATGATTTTATTGTTTACTGTTTGCAACAGCATGTTATACGCCTCCGCATCGCCAATTAAAATACCGCCGAGCAGGTATTTACCATCGGAGCTAATGTTAATACGTTTGTAAACGCCTTTGTGGGTGTCTTCGAAAATAATGGTACGGCAATCGGGGTCGGTAATAAAAGCATCGCCAAAACTGGCTACATCTACACCAATCAGCTTAAGCTTGGTACTCATATCGAAGCCGGTGAAGGCTTTGGGTTGATCTTGTTCATTTGTAAGAACTGGCTGATTGCACAAATTGGCAGCCACCACTTCGGCCATTTCGTACCCGGGGGCTACTAGGCCATAAATCATACTATTGTATAAGGCACATTCGCCAATGGCAAAGATGAAGGGATCGCTTGTTTGTAACTGATCGTTTACCAAAATGCCGCCTCGGCTGCCCACTTTAATACCGCTTAGTTTGGCCAGTTCATCTCTTGGGCGAATGCCAGCAGATATTACCAGCATATCTAGCTCTAGTTTGCTGTCGTCGGCAAATTCTAGTGCGGTAATTACTTTATCACCTATTATGGCGGTAGTACTTTTATTAAGGTGTACGGTAAGGCCAAATTCTTTTAGCTTATGCTGTAACATGGCGCTGCCGGCACTGTCTATTTGCCTTGGCATAAGCCTCGATGCAAATTCTACTACATGGGTTTCCTGCACACCCAAATCCAGCAAGGCTTTGGCAGCTTCAAGACCGAGAAGGCCGCCGCCAATTACTGCACCTTTTTTTACCTTTTTGGCGTGGCTTTTCATCATTTCCAAATCCTCAATGGTGCGGTACACAAATACACCTTCCTTTTCTACGCCAGGAATATTGGGTACAAATGCGGCCGAACCTGTGGCTAAAACAAGGTAATCGTAAGGCTGAATGATGCCTTTTTGAGAATGGATGGTTTTAGCATCCCTGTTTACTTCTAAAACAGGGTCGCTAAGGTGAAGCAGAATATCGTTTTCGGCATACCACTCTAATGTGGACATGCTAAGATCATCTTCGGTTTTTCCGGCAAAATATTCGCTCAGGTGTACCCTATCGTAGGCTCTTCTTGGCTCTTCACCAAAAACAACCAACTCGAAATTGTTAGTTTTTGCAACCAGTTTTTCGCAGAACTTGTAGCCTACCATGCCATTGCCTATAACAACAACAATGGGCTTTTTGGAGCTTCCCATTTCTTATTTTTAAATTATTATGTTAAGAAATCGTTTGTGTTATAACCATGCTCTAACCGGCGATTAAAATATGATTAATATTTACATTTATAATAAACATGGTAAATGTAACATAAAAACCGAATTTGCTAATAAAATAAGCCACTTAGTATTGTCTAATTCATTAAATATCGACGTTCCTTGCAAATAAATATATCACTAAGACTTTCCACCCCATCTTTTTAGCGCCGATTTTTTATTTTCTGTAAAAAAAATAATAACCCAAACCTTCCAATTTGGTTTCACTAAACGCTCATCATTAATTTATTACTGTAAACATTTACCTGCATAAACAACTTACTATGCCTTTTATCTACCTTACCAATGGCCTGCAACTACAGGAAATCATTTACATTCACGGCTTATCAAGCATTTATTATGAACGATACTCAAAGGCCAATTATTGGTTTTACCTGCGGCGATTTAAATGGAATCGGAATAGAATTACTTATTAAATCGCTTAGCGACAACCGGATACTGGATTTGTGTACACCAGTAGTTTTTGCCAGCAATAAAAGCATCAACTTTTACCGTAAAGTTTTGCCGGATATTAATTTTGTGTACCAGAGCATTAAGGACCTTACAAAGGCTAATAACAAAATGATTAATGTGCTCAATTGCTGGGAAGATGAAGTGGAGATTACGCCCGGTGTGCTAAACGAAATTGGTGGCGATTATGGCAGGCGAAGCTTGATTGCAGCAGTAGAAGCCTTAAAGGCAGGCACTATAGACGGTTTGGTAACGGCACCTGTACATAAAAAAAATATTTTCTCGGAAAGCTTTGCCTATACAGGACATACGCCATACCTAAAAGCTGCCTTTGATGCGAAAGATGTGGTAATGCTGATGGTGGCAGAAAATATGAAAGTAGGGCTGCTAACAGAGCATGTACCTGTGGCAGAAATTGCAAAATATATAACCAAGGAAGCTATTCTTAGCAAGCTTAAAATTATGCAGTCGTCTATTGCCAAAGACTTTGGGGTGGATAAACCAAAGATAGCAGTGCTTGGGCTAAACCCACACGCAGGCGACGAAGGTTTGATTGGTACTGAGGAAGAAACCATTATTAAACCTGCCATTAAAGATGCCAAAGAAAAACACATGCAGGTTTTTGGTCCATATAGTGCCGATGCATTTTTTGCCCGTGGCCAATACGAAAAATTTGATGGCGTTTTAGCTATGTATCACGATCAGGGGCTGATCCCATTTAAATCGCTGGCCGTAGGAGAAGGGGTAAACTTTACAGCTGGTATTGCTGGCATTCGTACTTCGCCAGATCATGGAACTGCATTTGACATTGCTGGCAAGGGCATTGCGGACGACACTTCTTTTCTGGCAGCCATTTTTGGATGTATTGATATTATAGGCCGCAGGAAATTTTATACAGAAAACAGGGCCAATCCTTTAAAGAAAAGCAACCAAAGAACCATTGATGCGGTAGCCGAAAAAGCCATTGTATTGCCCGATTAATTAAACAATATATGGACTACGTAGTGATTGGCTAGTGAGAGATAAAATACTTCATGCAATGATAGCTATAACCGTAAATGTAGGCTATATTAACCAGCGTGTTTTGGCAAATTTTTTTGTAACTTTTTAAACCTCCTACATTTACAGCTAATAATAAACATGCATGCATTTAGTATTATCCTTTTTAGAAAATTTTAAATGAACTGTAAATTATTTTTGCCAATAAAAATTAAACGGGTGAGGCTTTGCTACCTAAACTTTGCAGATGAAGATAATGTTCGTTTAAACGGTGCTGCTTGTTATTTAAAAAAGCTATCAGCCACACCTTTGTTGATGTTATAGGTTTGATAGTTAATTTCCACCCTGCCTTTTTTGTCTTTTAATTTAGCCATATTGGGGCGTTCGCCGTCATCAAACTCTAGAGTTACACCTTTGGGCAGTTTGTAATCTTTGGTATTAAAGCTAAAAATCATTTTATCGGGCAGGGCAAATTCGGCCCATTTTCCGTAGGTCATTTCTACATCGTATGTGCCATTTTCTTTAGTAGTGGTAGTGGCTTTACGAATGAGCAATGTTGCAGCATCTATATAAAGTGTGGTAAGTACCACATCGCTGGTTTCGCTTACAGGCAAGAGCTTTACAACCCTTACTACGGCACCACTTACGGTACTATTTCCAGCATCCAAAGCCACAAAATCATTATTGCTTAGCACATTTTGCATGGTTACGCTTACCCCGCCTTTGGGCATTATGGATATACCCTTTTCTTTACTAATGCGAAACTTGTTGGGCTTTTTAAAATATACATTTACAGCGGCCAATGGCACTTTTAAAAATGCCACATCTGTTTTCATCTTTCCGTTGGCGGAGTAATCATTTACCTTATCAAGCTTTGCTTTCACCTGCTTTACCAAGGCCATTGCATCCTGGCAGTTAGCAGTTAGCAGTTGGCAGTTGGCAATAAAAAGCAATGTGCAAATTTTTATAAACCTGTTTATCATAGTTCTATTTTTTATTTCACCAGAATCTTTTCTTTTTCAAAACTTAATCTTTTTTACCCCCAAACCCTATACCCTCTACCTCTTACCTCTCAGCCCACCTTTTAAATCATTCTAAAACTCAATGTTGCAAAATCTTCTTTGGTTAATTGTTCGGCTCTTTTATTAAAAATTTCGTCTTCTAAGGTTGTGCTATCAAAAAGGCTTTTTACGGCATTTCGTAGCATTTTTCGGCGTTGGTTAAAGGCCGTTTTTACTAATACTTTAAATGCCCTTTCGCTCTTTACTTGTAATGGATGGGCCGCCCTTGTAAGGCGTATGACTCCGCTCATTACTTTAGGTGGCGGGGTAAAGCTTTGTGGCGGAACATCAAACAAATATTCCACATGGTAAAAGGCCTGGATAAGTACACTAATAACGCCATACACTTTACTACCTGCAGGTGCGGCCACCCGCATACCCACTTCTTTTTGAAACATGCCGATCACGGTTTCTACCTGGTCTTTCCAATCTATAGATTTAAACAGTATTTCGGTAGAAATGTTGTAGGGGAAATTTCCAATAATGGTAAACTTTCCTTCGAAGGGTGGCTCTATGTGCAGAAAATTTTTGTGGATGATTTTGCCCTTAGTATGCGGTAGGCTTTTGGGCAATAATTCCACCTTTTCATCGTCTAGTTCTACTGCTTTAAAATCTATGCCGGGCAGGTTAAGTAAATGTTTGGTAAGTGCACCACCACCCGGGCCTACTTCCAGCAGTTGGGTACACGGGTTTTGTAGCAGGGCATCCACTATTTTTTTAAGAATGTCTTCGTCTTTAAGAAAGTGCTGGCCCAGCGATTTTTTTAATACCACGGTAGAAAAATAATTGATTGCTGCAAAGATGCTGGATTTGCCGCTTTACTGCCGTGGTAATAAAACGGGCTTTTTTGTAAGGGCATCGTTTTCTCATCTCAGCCTTCTACTTAAGGTTGTAGAGCCGTTGGCTATGGCCATTTGGTAACAATTAATTTTAATCCATTAACTGGTAAGCAGTAGAAAGAAGAGCTGTAGGCTTATTGCATATAATTGGGGTAGTACAACTTGTATTTGGGGGATAGTTAAACCAATTAAAATAGTTTGTTACAATACTAAATCGAGCATTTAGCTCTATCAAATGCTTGAGTGTACTGCTTTGCTTTTTCACTTACCAAAATACAATCCCTATGTTTTGTAAAAAATAATCAATTCCACCCTTCTGTTTAATGCCCGGCCTTGCGGTGTACTGTTGGTACTTACTGGCCGGCTTTTACCAAACGGTTGAACCGATATTTTTTCGGCGGGTAAAATGGCTTCTTTCAGTAACCAATCTTTTACACTTTGGCTGCGGCGGCGGCTCAGTAGCAGGTTTTGCGTTTCGCTGCCAATGGCATCTGTATGGCCTTCTACAAAAATACTGTCGATAATTGGCTTGATTTTACCTACTATTTTTTGGGTAAATATTTTTTGCAACATTTCAATAGCACCGGTTTTAAGGCGGGCTTGGTTAACATCGAATAATACATCGCCTAGCAAAATGGTATCGGAAATGGCTTTGGCAGGTGGTGCTGCCGGTACCGGTATTTCTATTTTAGTAACTAAAGCAATACCGGCATCGGCTCTTTTTATGGGCAATTCGCCTTTGGCATACAGGGTATAATCCATGTCCTTATGCCGGAAATCGTAGTTATATATATATTGCTTATTGGTTTCAAAGTTGCTACAAGCCACTTCGTTTGGGTCGTCACTAACGAGCCGAAATTGATCTACGGTCAATGAAATGGTTTCTTTTTTACCCCTTTCAAAACGTTTTCCATATTCTGCATTTTCTTCAATGTAGGTTCCAAAAGTGAGGTATTTTTCTTTGCCTGTGGCCACAAAACGGTATTCAAACTGATAGAGATCTGCCTTACCAATCTGGCTAATTTCTACAATACTGTCTGGCTGTATGCCAAGGCTAAAAGGCCTGCGTGGCACATAAAAATTGGGGCCCAAAGCCAGGCCCGGCCTAAGTATAAGGCGGCTATTAAACTGTGCGGTAAATATGCCGGTAAATGTATAGCGATGGTCTTTTTGTAACTGGCATGGCAGCAGGGTGCCTATTACGGGGTAAAATGTACCAACACCGTTCCAGGTGTAGAAAATGGTCAATGTATTATTGCCAAGTAGTGCATCGTTGTTATTGGCATGGCTAAGCTGCACCTGAATGGCGTTCATATAAAACCAGGCTTCCACCCCACATTCGCTATGGTATTCGGCACAGTTGTTTATGTCTTCAAAATCGCCGTTGAGTAGCAGGTTTCGTTGTGCAGCCGAATGTAGGTAAGAGAATAATGCCAGGCTTACTGGCAGCAATGTTTTGGACAATAGCATGGTGCTATAACGGAAAATGGAACGGTATATTTTAGTATAGCAGCCTGCTATGTTTTTTTATTGGTGGCTGGCTACTTTTGGTTTGTTGGGTGCATTATCTGCATGAAAAAATATTGCGGCGAACAACCAGATTTACTTATTGTTGTGGCATTAACTTTAGCTTATTTATTTCCATGCTTTTCGATTTCAACTTTTACAGTTCCCTGCTGCTCATCTTTTTTGTGCATGGCCTGGTGTATGCCATGCTTATGTTGCGTAAAGGCATTGTAAACGAGAACCTTGCTGACAAGTGGCTGGCGTTGTTCCTCTTCCTTTGTATTTTATACATAGCCCCATGGATGATTGGTTTTGCCGGATGGTACGATAACCAGCCCTACCGAGACATGCTTTTTTACGTACCGTTTCAGCACTTGTTTTTTATAGGGCCGGTAGTTTTTTTTTATGTACAGTCATTGCTAAATCCTGGCTTTGTTTTTAGGCGAAAGCATTGGTGGCACCTGCTGCCAGGTATGCTCTATTTATTGTTTTCGCTGGCCATGTTTGTTACCGATAAAATAGTGCTGAAACGCTATTATTTTTTAGCCGAAGGCATGGATCCCGACTTTGATAGCTGGTACCAAAACACAGGCTTTATTTCCATGCTTTTTTACTTTGTACTCAGCCTACGGTATTACAATGTGTATCGTAAAATGATAGTGCAGGTAGTGAGTTATTCCGATGTGGTTTTGTTCCGATGGGTAAAAGATTTTTTACTGGCATTTTTGGCGATGCTGATGTTGCAGGTATTTTTTTACATTGTTACTGCCATCTTTCCAAAGGTTAATTCTTATGTAGGTTCCTGGTGGTACTTTCTCACTTTCGCTTGTATTTTTTACTACATCGCCATTTCTGGTTATAGCAATGCGGTGCTAGCCAGGGTATCTTTTAAAATAGCACATTTACTTACCAATAAACCTACGCTGCAATTACAGTACAGGCCGCAATTACAGTTAGGCCAAGGCCAGCCCATAATAGAAGATGTGGAGTTTATAGACATTAGCAACGATGCCCAAAAACCCAGCTTCGACAATGCCTTTCCTTTAGAAGATTGGAAGCAAAAGATCGTTCATTTATTTACCATAGACAAGCTTTACGAAGACCCCGAACTAAGCCTCACCGACCTATCAAAAAAACTACAAACAAACCCATCTGTTCTATCAAAAATCATCAACCAGGGCTTTGGCCAAAACTTTAATGATTTTGTAAACGCATACCGTGTAAAAGCCGTGCAACAAAAACTAGAGGCCGGCGAACAGCAAACCCAAACATTGCTCGGCATTGCCTACGATTGTGGCTTTAACAGCAAGGCCACTTTTAACCGGGCTTTTAAAAAAGACACCGGCACCTCACCAAAAGAATGGCTGGCAGCCAATCTCCAATCGGCCTGAAACATACTTGTTATCAACACTTTAGATAAAATGAGCCTCGGATTTCCGAGGCTTTTTTTATTTGAGACCACATTCTTTTGCCCCACATCATAATATGAGGCGGTAAGGCTTTTGGCTTGTTTCATTTTTGTGTGGTCAATCAAAATCATCATCCAAAAAACAAAAAATGAAACAGATTAAAAAAGGAATGCCCTATGCTCTAAGTGCTTTTATTGCCATTGTATGCCTGGGCTATGTAGTTACCTGCGAGGCACAAAAAAACACCTGGACAGACAAGCCAGATCAGGTAACTATTTATTTAAAAAACAACAGCATTTTACCCAAAAAGATTTCTGTAATTAGTTACCAACCAACCGAAAATGGCAATGGCACAAGCGGCCTTTTTTTAATGCCTTTTGCCAGCCACAAATACACCTTTACCGCAGGCACCAAAATATACCTGGCCAGCCCAAAACAAATAGATACCGTAATGGGCGGCAGCAGGTTAAACGATGAACCATTTCTTATTTTAAAAAAAGAAGATGACGGCAAAAGCTTTAAGATTTCAAAGTAAAATACCGCCCTCAAAATAGCAGCCAATACCACCTAAAAAATCATTTTAAAAATCATCAACCCATGAAAAAGCTAAGTATCCTCATCCTTGTATTCTTATATGGCAGCCAGGTAGCATTTGCCCAAATGAACCCTTTAAAAGGCTCTGGCAAGCTGGTAAATAAAACCTTTGGCCTTACCAACTTTAATAAGATTTACCTCGCCGATTTAGATGGCGAAGTCGCCATTACCGCCGGCCCATCTTTCTCTATCGCCATCGCCATAGACGATAACCTGGAACCGCTGCTGATCGTAAAAGAAAATGCCGGAAAACTAACCGTGGCTTTTGAAGGCAACCGCAATAACAAACGCTATGTGGAAGATAGCCACGTGAAAATTACGATTACACTACCAAGCCTGATTTTTTTAGAAAACAATGGCAATGCTAATGCGACCGTAACCGGCATTTCGGACACATCCTTTGAAATTCAAAACCTGGCAAATGGCAGTGCCACCCTTTCCGGGGCTGTACAAGATTTTGAGATTCGTAAAACAGGTAACGGCAATGTAAATGCACAGGCATTAACAGCCGAAAACGCCAGTATCAAAGCAAGCGGCAATGGTAGTGTACGCATCAATACCAGTAATGACTTTACTGTAAAAGCCACCGGAAATGGTAATATTAGCAACAGCGGCAGCGGCCAGCCAAACGCTTCATCGGCCATAAGTGGCAATGCAAGGTTTATAGCACTCAACACAAAAAAAGTAGTGGAAACGATAGAAGCACCAAAACCAGATAGCAAACTGCGCGTCTATTTTATTAATAAAACCAATGCTGCTAAAGCAATAAAAATAGCCTGGCCGGTAAGTGGCAATTATGGCAATACCATACCGGCCAATACAACAGTAACTGTAATGCTACCCTTAGGCACCAACATAAAAAGCAGGGGTTTAAAATCGGGCATTACCATTACAAGAAATAACCAGAAGATCATTTTTGAATAATCAACAGTAGCAATTAAAGCTTTAAGACCATGGAATTTAAAATCATTTTTACCACACTGCTTTTTGTTTCTTTTTTGGCCAGCGGCCAAACCAAAGACAGCACCGCCCCAAAGTTCGATACCCTTAACAGCAAGCTGAAAGATGTAACTGTTATTGCCCAAAAACAATACATCGAAAGGCAGACAGACAAAGTGGTTTTAAATGTTCAAAACGATATTACCGCTGCAGGAAGTACCCTTTTCGAAATCATCCAAAAGGCACCTGGCGTAAGCATTGTAAACGACGAAACCATTAACATGAGCGGCAAGGCCGGTGTAAATGTTTTGATAGATGGCAAGCCCACGCAAATGGGACAAAGAGACCTGGCCAATTTCTTAAAAAGCACCCCCGGCAGCATGGTAGATAAAGTAGAAATCATCAGCAACCCCGGCAGTAAATACGATGCACAGGGCAATACTGGTATTATTAATATACGCCTGAAGAAAAACAAACTGCAGGGCACTAATGGCAGCCTTAGTGCAGGCTACACACAGCAGGTGCATTACCGCACCAATGCCGGCATTAACCTGAACCATAGGCAGGGTAAAGTGAACCTCTTTGGCAGCTATAATTTTGCCAATAATTTACAGCATACCAGGGGCAACCTTAACCGCATTGTAACGGCTGGCAACAGTACCAATGTTTTTGACAACAACACCATCGACATAGACCCATACACCAGCCATAACTTTCGTACTGGTGTGGATGTGTATGCAGGTAAAAAAAATACGTTTGGCATATTGGTAAGTGGCAGCCTTGGCGATAACCCTTTTAAAACCATTGGCAGTACCCAGATTAAAACCAATGGCATTACCGATTCTTCGCTGCAAACAACGAATGCCAACTTTACGAATGCAAAGCGATATAACTACAATGCTAACTATAAATTTGAAGACACTATTGGCAACCAGTTAAATATAGATGCAGATTACTGCACTTTTAAAAACACAGGCAATCAACAAATAACAACCGATTATTTAAACAAGCAATCGCAGCCGTATAACTACGGAGCCAACAGGCTCTACATGGCTACCGACATCCACATTTATTCGCTAAAAGCCGACTATACCAAAGCGCTAAAAAAGCAACAGGCCAAAATAGAAACCGGTATTAAATACAACCATGTAACAACCAATAACCAACTTGATGCCAGTAGATGGGATAGCAACAATTTTATACCCGATACTGGCCGCAGCAACGATTTTGATTACACAGAAACCGTAATAGCTGCATATACCAGCTATGGTAAAAAGTATAAAAAATTGGAGTATCAGCTAGGCTTGCGTGCCGAACATTCTACCATTAAGGGCATCTCTGTTAACCTTAAAAATAACCGGATCACCAACCCGGATACCGCTTACTTCAACATTTTTGCAACAGCATTTTTTCGCTACGCTTTTAACGATAAAAACAATGTGGGCCTCAGTTACAGCCGCCGCATTAACCGCCCCAATTACCAGGATTTAAACCCATTCGAAAACATTATAGATGCCTACACCACCGAAAAAGGCAATCCCTATTTACGCCCGGGCTATGGTAATAACCTGGAGCTTAGCTATACTTACAGAGATGCACTAAACCTAACATTTGGTTATAGCCACACAAAAGATTACAGCCAAACCGTAACCCAACAAACAGGCGAACAAGGCTATGCACAGCCGCAAAATGTGAGCAGCCAAAATACCAGCTATCTCAACCTAAGCCTGCCCATACCCATTACCAATTGGTGGTATAGTTACACCTACATGAGTGGCTTTTACAATCGGTTTAAAGGCCGCCTGCCCGATGGCGATGTAAACACAGGCAGCTTTGGTTTTACCTGGTACCTTAGCAATAGTTTTACATTGGGCAAAGGCTATAAAGCACAACTAAGTAGCTGGGGCAGTGCAGCCACCAAAGATGCCTTATTTACAACCCGTGCTTTGGGCAGTGTGGACATTGGTTTTTCTAAAACCATTTTTAAAGAAAATGGCAGCATTAAAATAACGGTAATAGATATTTTTAACACGCAGCGCTGGCACCAAAGCGTAGCCTACGCCAATCAAAATTTTAGCCGCCACCGCAAATGGGAAAGCCAGGGCTTACGCCTGCAGTTTAGTTGGAAATTTGGCAAGCAAACATTTGCCGCTAGGGAAAGAAATACCGCCTCGGAAGATTCTAACGTGCGGATAAAAACTAAAAAAGATTAACCAGGTTTACGGATACTCCATGGTATTGTTACCTGTGTTTTAAAATGCTACAACAGCGAGTGTAATGTTCGTTTTATTTTGTCGCAATCGTTTTAAGACATTACCCAATTTACTAAGCCAAGGCTTTGGCCCTGGCTTAGTAGCGTAGCTATATAATAAAAAATATCAAGATATATTTATTACCCCCTTTTCATTTTAACGTAACACTTGTATGTAGTAATGTTTTATTTTCGGGTTCATCATTTTAAATAAATAGCATTGGCAAATCTTAATATCCATAGCAAACTACCCAACGTGGGCACTACCATTTTTACTGTAATGAGTTCGCTGGCGGCGGAGCATAAGGCAATCAACCTGGGGCAGGGCTTTCCTGATTTTAATATGAGCGAAGCGCTTACCGGCCTTGTGGCCAAAGCCATGCAGGACGGGCATAACCAATACGTACACATGGCTGGCTATGTGCCTTTGAGAGAGGCAATTGCTGCAAAAGTGGAACGGCTTTATGGCACCAAAATAAGTGCGGCCGACGAGGTAACGATTACACCTGGCGGCACTTATGCAATCTACTCTTCTATTACGTCGGTAATAAACCCCGGTGATGAAGTAATTTTGTTTGAACCTGCTTACGACAGCTACCGGCCCAATATTGAAATTAACGGAGGCGTGCCGGTGATTATTAAATTACAACACCCCACTTACAGCATCGACTGGAACGATGTACGGAGCAAAATAACCGAACGAACAAGGATGATTATGCTGAACAGCCCGCACAATCCATCGGGCAGTGTGCTAGGCGAAAACGACATTGAACAGCTTCGCTCCATTGTACAGGATACCCACATTTTAATACTGAGCGACGAAGTGTATGAACACCTGATTTTTGATGGCAAACAACACCTGAGCCTGTTAAAATATCCTGATTTATTGGAGCGAAGTTTTGTATGTTTTTCGTTTGGCAAAACCTACCACTGCACCGGCTGGAAACTGGGCTACTGCATAGCACCGGCAGGGCTTACAAAAGAGTTTAGAAAAGTGCACCAGTTTAATTGCTTTAGTTGCCATACACCATCGCAGGTGGCATTGGCTTCGTTTCTATATCAAGAAGAAAGCTATCTGTCGGTTGGGCCTTTTTTAGAGCAGAAGAAAAATTATTTTCAAACGTTAATGAGCAGTACGCAACTAAAGCCGCTGCCAAGTTATGGAAGCTATTTTCAGCTATATAGTTATAACGAACTTAACGATGAAAATGAAAGTGATTTTGCTAAAAGGCTGGTGAAGGATTACGGTGTGGCCACCATACCCACATCGGCTTTTTACAGCGATGGCACAGATAACAAAGTGCTTCGCTTTTGCTTTGCCAAAAAAGAAGCTACTTTAGAGATGGCGGTGGAAAGGTTGAAGAAATTGAAGTAATTGAAGTAATGGAGATGGCAATACGACTGCAAAGATTTACATGCTCAAATTTCTAAACACAATATTTTCACCTCTTATTTCAAATGCAAAATCGTATTGGGAAACTGCTTTAAAAACTGCCTTAGAAGCCCCTGTTATCATATTGTCATGAAGTTCTATTATCAGTATTTTCACCTTAGGCAGCCATGCCTGATAGTTATTTTCAAAAATATTTTTTTCTGAACCTTCTACATCCATTTTCAGGATGTCAATTGTATCCCATCCCTTTTGGCTCATTATGGTTGTAATAGAAACAGCCTTGAAAGCAGATGGGGTATTTTCAGGAACTTCTTTTACTGTAAATGCATTATTGCCCATTCCATTGTCAACAACAGACAAATATTTATCACTTTCCCACACCCCGGAATGAACGACAGATATGTTTTTGTAACTTTTGGTATTTGTTTCTAATAGCCCAAAATTCTCCAAGTCTGGTTCAATGGCCACAATATGGCTTTTTGGAAAACGGTTTGCAAAAAAAACAGCGGTCAATCCTATATTGGCTCCGCAATCCACAATATTTACAGGATTAAAACCCACCTGAATATCGTATTCCCGTCGTAACAATACTTCTTCAAAAGTGGCATAATCAAAAGGGTTGTTTCGCATCGAAAAAGGGTGTTTTAAAAACGGCAGTTGTATAGCATCAAGATTGTTTGCCTTTATCTTTCTGTACACAAGCCAGCCTTTTATAAAACCTAGGCTTTTTTTTAGCAATGTAAATCTAGACATACCCTTTTAAAAGTTTTATGGAATAATGCACATTAAAAAGCCATTGAACTGCAAGTATCAATAGTTTTGTAAGAGTTCAAAACTAACCAATTAACGTTATGCAAAGAGAAGAAGCATTACCACGCCTTTCGGGCTGGAGCATAAAGACCAAGGATCCCGTTTATATACACCTGTATTTTTTGATAAACGACTTAAGGCAAGCCTTGGCAAACCATTGCCATGGTTACCTGCTAGACCTGGGTTGTGGCAATAAGCCCTATGCTACATTATACAACAGGTATTGCGAAAAATCAATCGGCTGCGATATTATGCAAAGCGATAAAAATATGGTAGATGTTATTTGCCTTGCTACCGAACTCTCTTTTGCCAACCAAACTTTTGATACAGTATTAAGTACGCAGGTTTTAGAACATGTGTATGATGGCGAAAAAATGATAGCAGAAGCATTTAGGATTTTAAAGCCCAAAGGGAAAGTTATTTTAACTGTACCCTTTGCCTGGGAACTACACGAAGAACCTTTTCATTATAAGCATTATACAAAGCATGGCCTGCAAAAGATGTTTGAAGATGCAGGATTTATTATAGACTATATAAAACCCAACGGAGGTAAGTGGGCAGCCATTTACCAGCTTAGAACCAGCATGATGTATAGCTCTTTTAAAAACAAAACATGGTATAATAAAATTAAAAGGTTTTTCTTTATGGAGCTAAGGCTTACCCAGCTTCGCAATCATTTTGCTATTTGGATAGATAAGAAATTCCGCGATGAAATTTTGACCCTCAATTATATAGTAGTAGCCACCAAGCCATGACGAAATCAATTTTATTTCTTAGTGTAATGAACGGGGCCGCATGGGGTGGTAGCGAAGAGTGGTGGTATAGGCTAGCCCCTTGGATGGCATCGAACGGTTACAAGGTGGAAGTAGTTTGGTTTTTCTGGGAAGAAAGAGCGGTTCGAAATGCCGAACTAAAAGCCGGTAACGTGGTGGTAACGCCACTTCTTAATCCTGCCAAGGCGAGTGGTGTTATAAAGAAATTTGTATTACAGAAGAAGTTGACAAAGCAGATTGCCTCTATAAAATGGGACAGTTATGATTTAGTTGTCATAAATCAGGGCGGCTTCGAAGATGTAATACATGGTCATTTTAAGCATCTGTATAAAAAACTAAGAAAATACATTTTAGTATGTCACAATTTTACCACCGACATACAATTAAGAAAAATCCAAAAAGATAATCTCCAAAATTGGTTCAATAAATCATCTGCAAACCTGGGTGCATCTGAAAAAATTTTTACCGCTTTACTTAGGGCGGGCATCGAGGTAAAAAATAATCAAATAATAACCAACCCAATTACCTTCCCGGTGCCGGCTCAGCACTATCAGATGCCAGGGTATGATAATGGGCTTGTTTTTATTATGCTTGCAGCCCTAGATATTGAGCGGAAGGCACAGGACACATTTATACGAGCCCTGGGAAACCATCATTGGAAAAACAGGAAATGGCAGTTACATTTATATGGAGAAGGAAAAGATAAACAGCTTTTAACCGATTTGATAATTGAAAACAGGTTAGAAGAGAACATTTTTTTACATGGGCATACTACCGATGTAATTTCAGCCATCAGAAACAGTCATGTTCTTTTTCAAATAACAAATAAAGATGCTATGCCGCTAGCCGTGTGTGAGGCAATGGCAGTAGGCAGGCCATGCATAGTTAGCAATGTTGGCGATATGGCACAATGGGTACAGGATGGGGAAAATGGTTTTGTATGTAGCCATGCTACTGTAGCAGCAATAGAAGATGTATTAGAAAAACTATGGTATAATAAAAATCTATTGGCCGCCTTGGGCAAAAAATCATTTGAAATTTTGTAACTATTCAGGCAAATATTAACACTTTTTAGTAAATGTGGAATACAAGTTGGCTTAAAGTTCATAAAATGGTATGAGCTTGTGCTGATGATCGATAA
>JAYUOV010000215.1:0-3811 GCA_043760535.1 Chitinophagaceae bacterium | reverse complement strand
GCATTTGTTCCTGGTGTTGTAGCCATTATTGCTACACTCCTACTTAAAGAAAAAAAAACAAATACAAGGCCAAAAAATCTTAAACTTTAACCGACCAGCTTTTTTATTTTTTTTCAGTTTTGGAAAAAAAGTTCTCTGGATTATAAGCATTTGGTAACCGGTCTTTTACTGTTTGCATTGTTTAATAGTAGCGATGTATTTCTTTTACTAAAGGCAAAATCTGCCGGGCTAAATGATACACATATAATTGGCATCTATATTTTCTACAACCTTGTTTATGCTATTGCTGCCTATCCTATCGGTATTCTTGCTGATAAAATTGGGATGAAAAAAATCCTCCTTTTTGGTTTTGTGCTTTTTGCATTGGTTTATGCCGGTTTTGCTATGGCTACAAGCTGGCTACATTTTGTATTACTATTTCTGCTGTATGGCTTGTACGCTGCTGCTACAGAAGGTATTAGTAAAGCATGGATTAGCAACCTTGTTCCTAAAAATAGAACAGCTACTGCTATAGGTACTTTTACTGGTTTTCATAGTATTGCATCGCTTATTGCCAGTTCTTTAGCTGGTGTAGTATGGTATCAGTTTGGGGCTACTGCTATGTTTGCCATTGTTGCTTGCTCCACATTAGTGGTTATTATTTATATTACAATAAAATGTACACCTCCAAACAAACCAATCGTTTCAAAGTGAAGTTTTTAAGTTTACAAAAAAGCCGAAACAAACTGCTCCGGCTTTTACATATTTTAAGGAAAAAAATTACCAAATATTCCTAGGACACCAATCGCCATATTTATTACCTAGTAGAAAACCAAGTACTACTTCGTGGGTGCCTCTGGTAAATGTTTGTAAGGCAGAAGTTGTGTAATCATAAGCGTACCCAATATTGAAAGTGTTGCTTACATTAATTCCAAACATTCCGGCAAAGCCATCATTTAGCCTGTAGCTGGCACCAGCCCAAAGCAAATCACGGTACATAAATTTTGCATTAACATCCACCCCTACAGGACTCGGAGCTGCAAAACGTAATACGGCTGAAGGAATAAAATTAAAATCTTCATTTAGGTAAAATTTCCACCCACCTGTAAGAAATAGATGAGGATAAGCCTTGTTACCCTGTACTTTCAAAGTATCGTTACTAAAAGTAAGGCCCTGGGGTAAAATTTGCATTACAGATAAACCTGCAAAATACTCATCGCTATATAACCAAAGACCGGCTTGTAAATCAGGACGAATCTTATTTAAAAATCCACTTCCTGCAACTGCCGGATCGATAGGATTGTCGAAAATCAATTTATTTGCATTGATAGTATTGTTGGTAAATCCAGCTGAGAAACCTGCCGATAAGGAAGTTTTTGCACTGATGCCAATGTGGTATGCATAGGTTCCATAAAGTGAAAAACGGGTAAGAGGTCCAGTCTTGTCGTTGATTAAAGTCATGCCCCAACCGCCATGCGGTTCAGCAGCCTGATAACTTTCCCAATATGCTTTACCGCGTGGGTTTTCGCCATCCATCTGAAAAGATGTGATGTTGGTACGGTCGTCCTTTTTATTGATGGGACTGCTGATGGTGGCGTATGTGGTAACCGGTGCATCCTGTATGCCTACCCACTGATGGCGGTGGCTCATTTTTACATCCGTATAATTTTCAATACCAGCCAAAGCAGGGTTGATGATGTAATTGTTTAAAATGTACTGGGTGTAATGTGGCCGCTGCTGGGCATTAGCGAATACCGTAATGACACATAACAAAATCAAAAAACATTTTCTCATTTAGCAAATTTAAGAGTTATTGGTTTAGGATGGTTGCGCAGAAAAACCGAATCTGATTTATGATTTATGGCCAGCATCCTTTGGCCAATTTGCATTTAAAAATTTAACCCCTATTAAAGTCTTTAACCCACTTTTTACTCCCTAATCCCTACTTACAACTAGCTACTTCCTAATCCCGAATCCCCAACTCCCAATGGCTAATAACCTACCTAATTACGGTAACCGATCCGCTAACCGGTGCTTTTCCATTTTTAATATCAAGCCTGTAGTAATATACCCCTACTGGCAATGCATCGCCTTTAAACGTTGCATCCCACGGTTGATTGTACCCTACCGAAGAATATATTTTGCGGCCGTACCTGTCGAAAATATCCATGGTACAGCCGATATAAGAACTGAGGTAAGGGATATTCCAGACATCATTAATGCCATCTTTATTAGGGCTGAACACATTGGGAATTTTTAAAGCTGGTAATACTTTTACTAATACGCTATCAGTGGCAGTACAGTTATTGTCGCTGATGGCAGTAACTGTAAACATGGTTTCTACATCTGGTGAAGCTAATGGCCGTGGTACAACAGCGCTGCTTAAAAATTGCAAAGGCGACCACAAAATAGAAGTGGTGTTGGCAGAGAAAACACCTTCTAACAAAATAGATCCACCTGCAATAATTGTTTTATCAGCTCCTGCATTTACAATTGGCAATGGATGTACTACAATATTGCCGAATACAGTATCCGAGCAACCATTTAAAGCGGTAAAAAAATAGTAAAGCCGATGTGAGCCAATGCCTGCCATTATTGGATTAAAAATTCCGGAACTGCTTATAGACTGTCCACTGTAAGCACCGCTACCATTTATTCCCGATGTTTCTATGGCAGCGTTTATAGAAACTAAATCCGCCGAAATACAAACCGGAGCTATCGTATCAAATACAAGCTTTGGTGCTGGTTTTAATAAAATGGTGTCATACTGCTCCGAAGTACATCCGTTTAATGATGATGCCATATTTTTTACTACGAATCTTTTTGTAGCGTTTCCACTAAAAGAAGGGTATTGTTGTTGGTATAATTTACCCAAAACAGGCGTGTTATCTATAACCGCCATGGCGGGATTATTTTCCCAATCCCAAAAGATCGTTCTATTTAAAAGGCTGCTAAAAGGCACAGTGGTAGAATCAATAAAAGCCTGTATTGCATTGCTGCAATCATTATTTCTAAAAACCAATTTCATCTGCGGTATTCCAATAATGGTTAAGGGTTTTACCAAATTAGCCACACACCCAAGAGGCGATGTTACCTGCAATTGAATATTGTACAAACCCCCATTTATAAAAATATGGGTAGGATTTACCAGCAGCGAAGTGTCTGGATTAATAGTGGAAGCTGCTGGATCATTAAAACGCCAGAAAAATTTCAAATCGCTTTGGGAGCCACCTACCAGTTGAGAAAGATTGGTAAACGATGCAGTAGAACCAGAGCAATTTCCCATAATACTAAAATCCACGGCTGGTGATGGATGAATGAGTATGGATTTTGTAACACTTTTACTACAGCCTTTATCTGTAAATATGGTAAGGCTTACATTGATATTTCCGTAGGTGGAATACCTATGCGATGGATTTTGAGCTGTACTGGTAACGCCATCGCCAAAATTCCAATTCCATATTGTAACACTTCCTGCATTCGCTGTAGAGTTATCGGTAAATAGAATATTGTTAAACTGGCAATCTGAAACAGGCATATTAAATACCGCCGTGGGCAAAGGGTTAACGACTACTATTACTTTAGCAGTATCAGAAAAGCATCCATTATCATTTTCTACAAAAAGTTTTACAGTGTAATTACCTGGTACTGTAAAAGTATGTGTAGGATTTTGCTGATTAGATAAAGTGCCATCGCCAAAATCCCAATTCCATTTTGTAACTGCACCACCCATGCCATTACTTACACCGTTGTAAGTAGTAGCTACTGCCAAACAAACTTCGGCTGGGGCTTGTATAGCAGCAATTGGTCTGGTTCTAAAATTCGAAATTTG
>JAYUOV010000214.1:0-3819 GCA_043760535.1 Chitinophagaceae bacterium | reverse complement strand
GTGCAATTACTACGCCTACTATAACACAAACTATTGTGATTAAAAAGGGCTTTATTTTTGCAAAATTCATGGTGAAAGATTTTTATGTTTTTTTAATTGATGGTGTAAAAATGGTACACATAAAAAAACCCGTTCGCTGTTTGAACGGGTTTGTAAAGGATAATCAATAATTTTTAAGGTTCGCCCAGTTTTTCAACTATTAGCGATACTTCTTTTGGGGTGTATATTTTACAATATAGCCTTATTTGGCAGCCTATACCTGCCTGTAGCTGCCATTTTATAAATGTAGCTACAGAAACACCATAAGCCGCCGCCAACTCTGCCTTACTGTAGGCCTTTATTTCAAAGTTTTTTGCTGTCATTTATTGCAGGTTTATTACTTCATTATAGTACGGGTTTGCACTTTTCATTATGCGGCTGTGAGCTTTGGCTATATCTGCCCAGTTACTAAATTTATCCTGCTCTTTATTCATATTATCGTTGGTTTTAAACAGTACAATATCGTTGTGCATATTGCACACATAAGGCGGCACATCTTTAAGGTTGTGGAACATCATTATTAAATCAATATTGCGGTTTCTATGTTCTATAATGCCTTGCCTTATGCTTTTTTGCACACTAGGCTCCACGTATCGTTTACAATCTTCCATTACTACGGTACAGTTAAAACAATTTTTAAATATGGTTTCTAATGTTTCTAATGGGTCGGTTTGCCATACCCGAACATTACCGGCTTTCCACCGGCTAACCTGGGCTATGGGTATGGTTTGCAAGTCTCTGTAATCGGGGTGGTCGAAACTGTCCACTACTATCACTTTTGAGGCTGACAATTTTACCATCTTTTTTAAAAAGGTGGTTTTGCCGGTGGCACGCCTGCCTACTATAAGAATAATTTTATTTAAACGCATGTAGTAACTTGTATTATTTTACTTAGAGCCGTTTAGGGCTGGTTTTTTTTTGCCCCTACTCAAAAAAAGCATCACTAATACGGGGTGCAAAAATTTGTAATGCCAACAATGTTAAAGCCATTGATGGAGGTAAATCGTGCCCACTTTCTTGTATTATTTTACTTAGTGGTACTTTTAATTTTTCATATTCATCGTCGCTAAAGGGTATGGTTTCCGCTACTTCCATTAAGCCCTTTATGCGTAAATAAAGCTGGTGGTGTTCATCGCTTAGGTTTACTATTTGCTCACGGCCAAAATCTATATCGCTATAAATTTTTTCGGCCAACTCTAACCTATCGCCTAACCGCCGTTTCATTTTACGGCGGTTAATGGCCCCAAATACTACCCCTTGGGTGGTGTCGGCTATGCCTATGTATATTTCGGCCTGTGTTTCGGGGCTTAACATGGGCTGGGCGGCTGGTGCCGGGGCTTTATCTATATCTACGGCCTTTGTTTCGGCTGGTGCCGGGTCGGCTTCTATTACTACGGTTTCGGGCTGCTGTTCGTTGGCCTTGTTTTCTGTAGCTTCCATAAAATCTTTTAGTAATACGGCTGTGCTTTCGCTTTGTTTTTCCATAGGTGTTATTTATGCAAGGTTTTGGCTTTCGGTTGGTGCAGGTAAGTTGGTAAAGGCTGTAGCATCGTTAGCTATAAAACCGTCTATAGCCACTATTAGCAACCGTATTATGGTTTTCCATTTACGGGGCAATAAAAAAAAGTTTGAGGCGTTTACAATGCCTTGGTGGTTATTTATCCACCATGTTTTAAAGTTCATAGTTGTATTTTTTAGGGGTTACTTGTTGCGTATTTTGGCAAAGTCCTTATTTTGGTATTTTATTACTAATTTGCATTGTCTTTATTTGCTGGGGTTAGTGGCATTGCGGGGTGCTATTAGCAGGTACGGAGTAAAGACAACCCGTAACAGCCCTTGTTTTTGCAGGGGCTTTTTTATGGAACAGGTGTAATACTTTCTAGTAAATACTGATGGTCGTAATAAGTGTGATAACTTTCTGTTTTTTTATGCAAAACTTCCTTTACCAATACCTTTACTTCAAATAATTCATCTTCTACTTTAACCTTTGCTCTATAAACCCATACTGCTAAAATGTTTGGGTCTTTTTTCTTATCTTCCTTTCGCTCCATTACCATCATTTGCTCCAGTATTTGAGGCAATATTAAAACCGTTGCCATAAACTTTTTATTAGCCATTGTACGCTTTAAAGGCTTATTAAATTTTTCAGCAATAGTGTGCTCTATTCCTTTTCTGCTTAATAATATTGTAAATTTTGTTTGTTCATTAATGGCTTCAACAGGTAAATTTTTCTTAGCCCATTGAAGCAATGTTTTTCCCTTATCTTCTAAATTTATACTGCCTATTTGTGCGGAGGATATTTTTATCATACTTGTATTTTTTAGGGGTTACTTGTTGCGTATTTTTTAAGCATCGGATCCAGGTCGGCCAAATAGCTAAATTTTTCTGTCATAGTATCGCTGCTAAATAACATTCGCTGTATGGTGCGGCTTAAAACCTTCATGCTAAAGGCTATTTTACCATCGGGCTGCATTACGCCCAAATCTTTAAGCAGCCGGGTAATGTTGGCCACGGTTACGCCTATATCTTCTACAGCTTCGTTGCGTTCGTTTACCAGGGCTGTTAATTCGGCTTCGTTTACGGTACAATTTTCGCCATCGGTGGCTAGTATTGTTATTGTGTTTTCGTTCATTTGGTGGTGTTGTTATTTTATGTAATTTTACATCGGAGAGAGCATTAAAAACGTTCGCCTGTAAACTCCAAAAGCCCGTTGTTAAACGGGCTTTTTTAATAAGTTTACATCAACGGAATAATGAAAACTTCCATTACTTTTTAACCGCAAAGCAACCTTTACGCTTTCTTTTCTGCCATCAATAAAAATTTTGTATTGAAAATTGAGGTAACCCAATATGCTTACATCATCTGTAATCTTTTTCTTAGAAAAAGAAGTAAATGTCATATCTGCCAAAACAGTATGCAGATACTGAATTAATACAGCCTTCTTAGGGTATATATTGCCTCCATAAGCGGTTTTGTTGCGTCCTGTTTTCTCAAATAGAATAGTTATCCCTTTCTGCTTATTTACAACCTTAACCCCTTTTTTGTAATAATTATCATTATAAATATCACAAACCTTAATCCTTGTTTGTTTTGCAGTTAATCCTTGCCACCCTATTGTTGTTATTCTTTTCATCTGTTTACATTTTACTTATCAAAAAAAACCTTTGTTTCCGGCACGGGTACGCCAAACCGCCAACCTGTTTGCCAGTTAGCAGCGTAGTTTATCATTTGCCTTAACATGTGGCTCATGTTACGGCTTAGGCCATCTTTTACCCTTGCAGCTAATATGGTTTCTAAATAGGCGTTCTCCTCTTCGCTTACACGTACGCCTATGCTTTTGCCGCCGCTTTCGGGCTTGTTTACTGGTTTTTTTTGTTTTTTGGGTGGTGTTTGCTCCGTGTGTACAATTGTTTTCACGGTTTTGGGCTTTTTTGTGGGCTTATTTTCGGGTATTGCCTCTGTGTGTACAATTGTTTCCGCTAGTATTACACTTGTTGTGTGATTGTTTGGTAATGTTTCTGCATTAATTACAGTTGCAGGCTCTATGTTTTCGGCTGTACTTTCTGTATGTACAGTTGGTAACACTTCGTTTTCGGTTTCGGGGGTGCTGTTTTGCATTGTTTTGTTTTTATTGGTGCTGTACATTGTTGCCGCCGGTGCTGTTATCATCGTTATTGCCGCCGTATATAACCATGTAGCTTAAAACCGCTGCTGTAAACACTAGTATTAAAAATATCATAGCTTGTTATTTGAGGTATGGGCAAAAAAAAATAGCTGTAC
>JAYUOV010000213.1:0-11087 GCA_043760535.1 Chitinophagaceae bacterium | reverse complement strand
GGAGTACCTTACTGAATGCCGTAATAATATCAATGCTTGCCATACCGCAAATTTCACACTTTTTTTCACTTCCACTAATTTTGACGAAGAACCTTTTTATTAGGTATTAAAAATTAAGTATTAAAAAAAAATTGATTAATAAATTTGGGGTATTTAGCTATGCCTAATTTAATTTATTGAGTTAGAGTAAGGGTTTAACTTCCACTTCTTTACAATCCCGTAGCAATACACTGCTTAAATATTGTGGTAACCCTTTATATTAGGCTTTCTGTTATCGCGGCAGCATGTATTAATCGGTTTAATGCCGAAATGCTTTCTGCTGGTAGGGGTATCGGCAACACTGCCATTTACTCCCAAAACATCCGCACATTACATAATAAAGTCATTCAAAGTAAGATTATTTCTTAGGTTTATTAGGCGGTTTATCATTTGCCTGAATTTTTATAAAAATATATTCAGAACTCCTTACCCCGTGAACTGAAACCGCCTGTTATTCGCAATCTAAATACCTGATAGTAGTAATCAGTTGAACGGAGTCCCGTAATGCTACGGGATTTATTACGTTCGCCAATGTCGCTACATCAGGGCACGGCTTTCGCTGGGTTCCACCGAAATAATCCACCGATATTCATCGGGGCAGGCGGGGCATGCAAAAAAAGAAAAACTACACAATCAAAACTGCGAAGAGTAAGGAGTTCTGAAACAACTGCATATTAGAGCAGAGAAAAGACTTATGAGAAAAGCTTGGCGAAGATGATGCACAACTCAACAATATTTACAATACTATGTAAAACAAACTAGGTAAAGAAGTAGGCAAAGAAGCGGAAAACATAATGGGTAAAAGAGAGCGGATTGGGTAAAGAAATAAAGTGGCACAGGTGTGAGTCTGTCTCTTTAGGCAGAAGTATTGTGACTTTGCCTAATTTTTTTCTAATTCTTGTGCCGTAAATGTTACGTTATGTAGTATTTCTGCAGAGGCCGGCCTGTATCTCCACCCAATTTCTCTGGGTAATAATTGGGTAGGTGCCAAACAAAGCCCCCAATACTTTAGCAGATAAACCACCAACTAATCCCCCAATCAAACAAGTACTAACTGTTACCTTTGCGGCTATGGAAACGAAAAAGAACATACGCCACCTAAGCCTAGATGAGATAAAGGAATACTTTGAATCTATAGGTGAAAAAAAGTTCAGGATGCGGCAAACCTGGGAATGGATATGGCAAAAACATGCACACAGCTTTGAAGACATGAGCAACCTCAGCAAAGAGCTGCGTGCCAAGCTGGAACAGGATTTTAGCTTGCCGGCTCTTACTTTAAACACCACCCAAACCAGCGACGATGGCACTATTAAGAGCCGTTTTAAAACCGTGGATGGGCATTATATAGAAGGCGTATTAATACCCACCGAAAAAAGACAAACCGTATGTGTTAGTAGCCAAGTGGGCTGCTCTCTTAGCTGTAAATTTTGCGCCACCGGCACCATGGATCGTAAACGCAACCTCGATTTTGACGAAATAGTAGATCAGGTAACAATGGTAAACGGACAAAGCGAAAAAATGTATGGCAAAAAACTCACCAACATTGTTTTTATGGGAATGGGTGAGCCATTGCTTAACTATAAAAATGTATTGAAAGCAGTAGAACGAATTAGCAGTACCGATGGCCTGGCTATGAGCCCAAGCCGGATAACAGTTAGCACAGCGGGCATAGCCAAAATGATAAAACAATTGGGCGACGATGGTGTAAAATTTAAACTGGCATTGAGTTTACATGCTGCTACCGATAAAAAGCGTAACGAAATTATGCCGATTAACGAAACCAACAATATAGCAGCTCTTATAGAAGCTTTAAACTACTATTACCAAAAAACCGACAACGAAGTAACCTTTGAATACATTCTATTTAAAAATTTTAACGACAGCCTAAGAGATGCCGACGACCTGATAAAACTTTGCCGCCAGGTACCAGTAGATCTTGTAAATATTATAGAATACAACCAGATAGACGGAGCCAGATTTAGCAAACCCGATGAGGAAGCCACCTATGCCTTTATGAATTACCTGGGCAAAAACCGGGTAAACGCAAGGCTTCGCCGCAGCCGTGGAAAAGATATAGATGCAGCCTGCGGACAGCTGGCCAACAAGGGTAGATAATCTTTAGTAATTGATCAATATATTATTTTATAGCATTTATAGCCACGATTTAGGTCGTGGCTTTTTTGTGGCTTATTGGTAGTAAGCCACTAATAATTGAAGTTTCATAACTCCTTACCCCGTGATCTGAAATAGCTTATTATTCGCAGTCTAAAAAGCCGGATAGTAGCAGCCAGTTGAACGGAGTACCGTAATGCTACGGGATTTACAACGTTCGCCAATGTCGCTCTATCAGGGCACGGCTTTCGCTGGGTTCCACCGAAATAATCCACCGATATTCATTGGGGCAGGCGGGGCAGGCAAAAAAAGAAAAACTACGCAATCAAAACTGCGAGGGGTAAGGAGTTCTGAGTTTAGTATAGCTCTTCGTTAAAGGTTTTTGGTGTGGCTAGTTAATAAAGGTTAAATGTTTAAACCAAGGCTATAAGCCTGCGTCTGTAAAGCATACAAAAATTTAAAAACCTTTAAAATTTAAGCAACATGAAAAGATTAGTAATGAGTGTGGCAGTAATAGCAGTTACAATTACAGCAGTTACAGCACAGCCAGCAATTAAAGCACATGCCGATAAGAATAGGCAAAACCAAGAGCACCATAAGAAAAGCAATGCCTACGAGCATTTGAATTTAACAGAAGACCAAAAGGCACAAATAAAAGCCAATAGGGCTGATTTTAAAAAGCAAATGAAAGCACTTAACAGCAACGAAAGCCAAACAGTAAAACAACTACGTGACCAACGTGCAGCCTTTGCCAAAACGCAAAAAGGCAAAATAGAAAGCGTATTGACCAGTGAGCAAAAAGCCAAAGTGGCCGATATGAAAACAAAAGGTATTGCCAGGCATCAGGAACGTTCTGCAAAGCATTTAGACAAAATGAAACAGGAACTAAGCCTGTCCGACAATCAGGTAACAGCCATCAGAAAAAATCAAGAAGCAACTAAACAAAAATTAAAGGCAATAAAAGAAAATGACCAGTTAGACAGAGTGTCAAAAAAAGAACAACTAAAAACCATGAAAACCGAAATGAAACAAAACTTGGATAATGTACTTACTCAAGAACAAAAACTAAAACTGGAAAGCCGCAAAGGCGAAATGAAACATAAAATAATGGGGCGAAAAGAAAGGATGATGGATAGAAAGGAGGCGAAGTAGATGTGGTGAATTGGGAGGGCGTGGAGGGTAAAAGCCTTGTCATCATTATAGGTGGCTAGGCTTTTTTATTTAATAATGCCACCAAAAAAGCCAACCTAAATTCAGGTTGGCTTTTACTATTCATCAAAAAAGCAATTAACGAAGGAACAACATTTCTCTGTACTTAGGCAGCAGCCAGTATTGGTCATCTACCAAAAGTTCCAGTTTATCCACGTTGTAGCGTATGGCGTCGAAGAAAGGCTCTTTTACCTGGCTGCAATAGGCAATAGCCTTGGTGCGGGTATCGGTAATAGCGTTTACAATCTTGCGGGCTTGTATCATTTTTTCTACGTTATCTGCTGCAATGCAGATGTGCTCACTAATCTTGGTTAAGATTTGCAGTTGATTCGCATAAGCAGTTTCTGGCAAGCCTACTTCTTTTAATCCTTTAATGTTAGCAATTAAAATATTTTGGTATTTTATAGCAGATGGAAGAATGTGGCTTGTGCAGATTTCACCCATAATGCGGGCTTCTATCTGTACTTTTTTAATGTATTCTTCCAGCATTATTTCGTGGCGGGCTTCCAGTTCGCTATGGCTATAAATACCCATAGATTCAAACAGGCGCTTACTCTTTTCGGTAACATAAGCATCCAAAGCCAATGGCGTAGTTGGGATGTTCGGCAATCCACGGCGTTCCGCTTCAAGGTGCCATTCTTGGCTGTAACCATCTCCTTCGAACAATACTTTTTCGCTGTCAACGATTGCCTTTTGTATGGTAAGCATTACGGCCAATTCTTTCTTCTCTCCTTTTTCTACCAGGGCATCCACATCTTTTTTAAACTGGGCAAGAGTAGCTGCCATTATTGTATTCAGTACGGTCATTGGCGTAGCACAATTGGCGGTAGAGCCAACAGCACGGAACTCAAATTTATTACCGGTAAATGCAAATGGAGAAGTACGGTTACGGTCGGTATTATCAAGCAGTAACTCAGGAATGTTTTTATGGATATCTAGCTTCAGTAAAATTTCGTCTTGCTCGGTAAAGTTATTGCCCACACGGTTTTTAACTTCTGTCAAAACATCAAACAAATATTTACCTATAAAAATAGAAATAATGGCCGGAGGTGCTTCGTTTGCACCCAAACGATGATCGTTACCTGCAGAAGCGATAGACGCCCTTAACAAATCGGCATAATCATGCACCGCTTTGATGGTATTTACAAAAAAGGTGAGGAACATCAGGTTGGTCTTAGGCGTTTTGCCAGGAGCCAACAGGTTTACACCCGTATCGGTGCTCATGCTCCAGTTGTTGTGTTTACCACTACCATTAATACCAGCAAATGGTTTTTCGTGTAACAATACAACCAGATTATGGCGTTTGGCCACACGGGTCATTACATCCATCAGCAAGGTGTTATGATCTACAGCAATGTTTACTTCTTCAAAGATAGGTGCACACTCAAACTGAGAAGGTGCCACCTCATTATGGCGGGTGCGTAATGGAATACCCAGTTTATAGCTTTCAAATTCAAAATCTCTCATAAAAGCATACACCCTTTCCGGAATAGAACCGAAATAATGATCCTCCAATTGTTGACCTTTTGCCGGCGCATGTCCAAAAACAGTACGGCCTGTCATTACCAAATCCGGCCGGGCACTAGCCATACCCGCATCTACCACAAAATACTCCTGCTCCCAACCAAGGGTGCCGGTAATTTTGGTAACGTTTTTATCAAAATACTGGGCTACTGCCACAGCACTTTTATTTAGTGCATCCAAAGAGCGGAGCAAAGGTGTTTTAGCATCCAGCGATTCGCCAGTATAAGAAACAAAAATGGTAGGAATACAAAGCGTTTTGCCCTGGCCTACTTCCATAATAAAGGCTGGCGAAGAAGGATCCCAGGCAGAATAACCACGGGCTTCAAAAGTAGCCCGTAAGCCACCACTAGGAAAAGAAGATGCATCTGGCTCCTGCTGTATTAATGCAGCACCATCAAATTCTTCTATTGCGGTACCATCGCCTTTAATGGTAAAAAATGAGTCGTGCTTTTCGGCAGTAACACCGGTTAATGGCTGAAACCAATGCGTAAAATGAGTTACCCCTTTGCTTTCGGCCCATGCACGAAGGCCGCTACCTATTTGGTTGCCCATGCTGCGGTCGATACGTTTGCCACTATTAATAGAAGCTTTTAGGCTCTTGTAAGCTTCGTCGCTTAAATATTCCCGTGCTTTATTTAGGGTAAATACATTTTCACCAAATATGGCTGTAATTTTGGCGGTGCCACCAGATAGCAGTTCAGGCTGTATGGTAGAAATGTTTTCTAATGCTTTAAAACGTAGTGACTGCATATTATTTATTTTAAGTTTAAGAATTGCAAATAAAAGCAATGATTCTAAAAATTGGGGAGATTTTTTTAAACTTTTTTGCAAAATTGACAACTATTAAGCAAAAAAATGAAAATTGTTTCCGCTATACTTTAAAAGAGAGCGTTTTTGTAATAATTCATTAAAATGAAATTTTATCTAATCTATAAGGCAGGTAATTTACTAGCCATTTGGCATTGTTACTATAATCTTAGGCGGCTTACACCCCAAACGAAATTGTGTGCGGATAGTAATAATTGCCTTAAACCTATGTTGGCCAGGTGGGGGTTGTAAATTAAAACAGAAAGAACTGCTTTAGAAATAGTGCTGCTTTTGGGTAAAAGCAGCCATTTTATATTGCATAAAATCATCTCTTAAACATTAAACCTTAAAAAAAATTTACCATGAGGCTACGGGGAAGATTGGGTATCATTTTGATGATTACTATGTTGATTGTATTTAGTACACGGATGCTACAAAGCAAAAATGAGGCTTCGGTGTACGACATTCCTAAAAAGCTGGAGGCTACCAAAATGAACCTGAAAGTATGGTTTCATAGCAAACCCGGCGGTGCAGAGGTTTTTAGCATAAGCAAAAGTGCCAGCGAAGACGACAGGCTGTATCTGGAACCGGCCACTCAGTTTCTATCCATCCCACCAGAATTTTTTACCAAACTAAAAGACAGCGGCTATATTTTAAAACTGTATGGTGCCTATTTTAAAGGCAAAGGAATACCTGCAAAATATCTAAGCATACAGCCCAAGCCCGAACGCTATCCCGTGTTTAAATACGAAAGCATGGATGTAGTAAAAGAGTAAGTATAGTACGTAAAAAAAGGGTGGTGATACCTGCAATTGCAAATGTTTTACCACCCTTTTTTATTGGCGGCTTGCAATCAATAGAAAAACGCTTCTTTGGTTATTTTACCGTCTTTTACTTCAAAAACGGCAACCTCGTCCATTTTAGTTTTAACAGGGCTTCCTTTAAAAGTTACTTCCATGCCCATGCCTACGCTAAAATGCGTACCGCCAACTACTGGCTCGGTACAGTATCCGCCATGCATTTCGGCTACCATTTCATCAAAGGCGGCCCCTTTTGCTTTTACTGCTTCCAGCCCTTTGGTTAGGGTAGGCATTCCCACTTCAGCCCCATGTTCCGGCTCTATGCTTACCACATCATTGCTGTACAATTCATCTACAATTCCCGGATAGTTGCCTTGTTGTGCCAACTCACTATAGCGATTGGCTACTTCTTGTGTTGTCATAATAAATTTTTTAGGCATTGAAGGTACATATTGCCAACAGCAAAAAACAGCGTATTGCATTAATTTATTACAAACCGCTTTAGCCCAAAACCGTAGTTAAAAATGCCTCGGTTGCTGCATCCACATTGGTGGCATTTTCCAATGCCTGAATATAGGCACTGCCAATAATGGCGCCATTAGCATATTTGCAAGCTTCGCCAAAACTGGCTTTATCTTTTATACCAAAACCTACCAACACCGGATTTTTCAGGTTCAGGTTTTGCAGTTTGGCAAAATAGTTTTCCAGCGATGCAAAATTTTTGTCGGTACCCGTGGTGGAAGATGATGAAACGGCGTATAAAAACCCAGTACTCCGCTGATCCAGTTGCAGGATGCGTTCTTCGCTTGTTTCTGGCGTTATTAAAAAAATAAAATCCAACCCATACTTTTTTATGATGGCACCGTATTCTGTATCAAATTCAAACATGGGTAAGTCGGGCAGTATTAATCCATCAATACCCACCTTGGCCGCTGCTGCACAAAATTTTTCAAACCCATATTGTAATACGGGGTTCATATAACCCATTAATACTACGGGAAGCGCATCCCCAATCCCTGTAATGGAGAGGCTAAAGCCGCCGCCGTTGTTGGTGTTTTCACCAACAACACTGCCATGGTTCGTGTCTTCAGAAACCAATAACGGCTTCCGCATATTTTCTAGTTGCTGAAAAAGAACATCAATACCCATTCCGTTTTCAATAGCCTTACTACCACTTACTTGTATTACCGGGCCATCGGCCAATGGATCGCTGTAAGGCATACCCAATTCTATCAAATCGGCACCGTGGCGTTGCAGGCTTTGCATTACCTCAATAGTACTATTTAGCATTGGGTAGCCAGCGGTACAGTACACATTTAAAACGTTCTTCTTCTTTTGGGCAAATAACTGGTTGAGACGGTTCATTATTCTATTTATATCCTGGTAATTTAAATGGGTGTAAAAATAAAGCGGTGCCCTTTGCGAAGCACCGCTTTATTTTAATTACTATTTATTTTATTTGAAACTTCTTCATCAGCGTATAAGTACCCACCTCCGTTCGGCAAGAACCGACCACCTCCGCCAGTGGATAACACATCAGGATGAAGTTCCTACAATGGATTGGCTTATCATGGTATCGGTCATCATTCTTAAAAATCTTCATTTATAAGGTTATACCATTATTACAGCACCTGAATTTTTTGAACCACTGTATTACCATCCTGCACCAGTTTAATAAGGTACATACCGGCAGGTACCTTTTGCAGGTTTATTAGTAAGCTGGTAGTTCCGGTGGCCACGGGCAACTGCATATAGTTTCGGCCAGCCATATCGGTTACCTGTACACTTGCATTACGGGCTGTAGGTTTGGTAAACTGTACCCTTACATACTCATCCACAACCGGGTTTGGATAAACTGTAAACTGTAAATTCAGCGGAACATGAACCGTTACCATGGCGGTATATTTATTCTTGCCGTCTTTATCGGCTTTTTTCAGTCGGTAATACAGGCGGCGGCCACTAATGTGGTTTATATCGTCTGCATAATTATAAGTGCTGGCATTGGTAGCATTTACGGTACCAATCTTAGTAAAATCCCTTCCATTTATGCTGCGTTCCACTTCGTAAGCCAGCAGGTTTTGTTCGTTAGTTACATCCCATTCTAACTGTACTTTATCTCCTTTTAAATAACCCTTAAAAGAAATAATATCAACTGGCAATGGCGTTATGCTAGTAAGTTGGTAGCAAAGTGTAGTATTCCAAACCATATTCACATACTCCGGATGATCTACATACGGGTTTCTATTGCCTTGGTAGGTGTAACCAGCATTGTTGCGGTCTATTTCCTTTTGGCTTACCGGATCCTGGTTGTGCCATTTAAGCATCAGACTAAGGTATGGCAAATCCACACTTGGAAAAGTGGTAGGATTCATAGCTTGTGTGCCATTAGTGCCTCCGGTCCAGCCCGGCATCTGATCTTCGTAGCGGGTTACAAAATAGAGAAAGGCCCGGGCAAGGTCGCCTTTGAATTCGTTAATTGGTTCAAAGGTAGTGCCAGTCAATCCTGCAAAGGCACTTGGGCCAACCTTGCTTCCATTTAAAGTGGTTATAGTAGGCGACGAAACTTCGCTGTAAATCCAGCTGCTGCGCCATGCGTTTACTACACAATCTGTTGGGTAAATATGAAAATAATCTGTACCAGGGCCGGTAGCGGTACCGCCGGTAAACCAGCTTTGAGGAACGCTATGCTCCCTGTTCCAGCCGCCAGCTTCGGCGCTACCAGTGCAGTCATCGGGTTGTAACAGATAATCGTAAGGGTCAGAGGCACCAGGCTTGTCGCTATATATATCCCAAATCACTTCCGGCGCTCCACTTCTTATCTCACTCGTTTTTTTATCGCTTATGTAATACTGGGCAGGCAGTTCGCCATAGCTTCTTGGCGTCATACCAGTTGTAGTTCTTGTTTTAAGTTTTGTTTTTATTAGCCTGCATGTATCGGTGCTAAGTATGGCATCGTAGTAACCTGTGGGTATGCCGGTGCTGCTGTTGTTGGTAGCCTGTGTGGCAGCAAATGCTGTGGTATTATACAATGGCCCACCTGTGCAACCTGCGTTATTAAAAGGAAAAATAGAAAAATAGTACGTGGTATTGGCCAGTAATCCACTTTGAGAAAAAGTAGTACCCGGACCGGCTTTCGTAACTTTTCCGTTACCTACGGTTTGGCCAACAGTATAGGTAGAACCATTTACAGGCGTAAAGCCAAGCGTACTGTTAGTACTGTAGCAAATTAAGTAACTGTCCGCATCGGTAGCTGCGGTAAAAGAACCGCCTAAGCTGCTGTTACTAATAGTGGTAAAAATTACATTACTTATTTGTGCTACAGGCGTAATACAAACTGGTGGTGCATTAGTAGATTGGTTGCCGGCCGCAAAAACATCTGTTTTGTATAATGGGCCACCTGTACAATTACTGCTTACCGAAAAAATAGTATAGTAATATAGTGTGCCTGCATTAAGCCCTGTGCTTGTAAAAGATAGATTAGTACCCACATTCTCTACTATGCCATTACCTATTGGATCATCCACACTGTAAGTTGTGCCATTTATTGGGTTTCCTACAAATGGGCTAGTGCTTATAACGGTTAAATATTGGTCGGGGGCTGGCGTAGCAGCCACAAATGAAAGACTAATAGAAGCAGTGGTAACCGAAGAAAAGCTGATGATTCCCGGCTGGGCAGTTGGGATGGAGCAAGCTGGTAAAACCACTCCATTAAAATTCATTGTAAGGTCATCAATAGATAACCCATCGTCGTTTCCAGATGGATTGAAGTCATTCCATTTTATGTAAAAAGTGCTACCTGCGGCAATGCTCAACCCGTTAATTGTAAATGTAACCAGCGTTTTATTTGCGGTTGCATTTCCGTCTAAAGCACCCAGAGTGCCAGCTGTAACAGGTGCTGTAAAGTCTAGTGCATCTACATTTATATAAGTGCCCGTAGTTAAATCAGAAGCATCCAGGCTGTACTGAAAATCTAGTTTATCTAACCGATTGGCCGCACCAAGGCGCCATTGTTCGCCAGTATATGTAAAAGCTATAGAAGTAATAACGGCGCCTGTATTATTCGTAAAGCCAGCACCAATAGTGGGTACTAAGCTACCCGATAATAGACCACCGAATGCCCTTTCAGTACTTGCGGCAGATCCAAAACTGTAGGTGTTACCGCTGTTAGCCGTTCCACTATCGGCTGCGTAGGTTGTATTTGCGTTATTGCCTGTTTCGCTCATAAGCCACCCTGTAGGCAGCGTAGTGTTTGCATTTGTTGTTCCGGTATTGGCCAGCGTATTAAAATCCTGCTGGTATGGTGTAGCAAGATTGGTAAGACTAATGGTTTGGGGAAAAGCCTGCTGCATCAACCCAAAAAACAAAGAAACCAGGTATATTTTCTTCATACAAAAAAATTTAGCCCCAAAAGTAAGGCTTAACAAAAAGGCAAATCGTTTGGTGAATAAAACTTTTAAGTTACCATTGAATTGGGGGTAAACAACTTTTACTGTGTAGTATCAGAACTCCTTACTCTTCGCAGTTTTGATTGCGTAGTTTTTCTTTTTTTGCCTGCCCCGCCTGCCCCGATGAATATCGGTGGATTATTTCGGTGGA
>JAYUOV010000212.1:0-3826 GCA_043760535.1 Chitinophagaceae bacterium | reverse complement strand
GCAAACCCCATAGGCTAGATTGCATTCTACCAACAGGTTCCGTACAACATCGGCTTCATCGTTGGCTCTTCGAGCCCGACGAAGCCTTGTTTGTTGCTGGTAATGGGTGGCAATGCAGGAACCAGTACCATAGCACCAAGCGGCACCAATTATGTAACCAACCTTGGCGGCTGGAAAACCCTTAACCGCTATTACGATTTGGATCCGGTAACAGAACCAACCACCGATGTAAACGTACGGTTCTATTATACCGATGCAGACTCCTCAGCACTAGCTGCAGCAGCGGCCACACTTACGCCGCCACGGGCTTCCATAACCAGTGCGGATATGTATCTCTACAAGATAAACGACCTTTTATCTCCATACAATATAAACCCGGCAAACGGACATACCACTGTGCCAAAAGCCACAGCTTACAATACCAATGGCTATTGGCAATATGTTAAGGCTGCGGTTGCATCTACTACTAACTGGCAATACAGTAATCTGGGTGGGGGCATCCACCAGGCGGAATATGTGGTAGGCCATTTTAGTGGTGGTGGACTTGGGGTAGGCAGTATAAGTGGTTTTGGTGCATTGCCCGTTAGGTGGATTGGGTTTACAGCCACACCCGTACAGCAGCAGGTAAAACTGGCATGGATTATTGGCGAAGAAACAAACGTAAACCATTACCAAATAGAAAGAAGTAGCGATGGTATCCACTTTATAAGCATCGGAAAATTAAATGCCTCCTCTATTATTTTACCAGAGAAAAAATATGTTTCGGATGATGTGGTGCCTTTGCGGGGTGTAAGCTATTACCGCATTAAACAGGTAGATAATAATGGTGATTTTACCTACAGCAAAACGCTGCTCATACATTTTAAGAATAGTGTTTTGGTAAATGTATCGCCTAACCCGGCACGTGGTTTTATAAACATCCGCAGCAGCCAAGCCATTACCAAAGTATGGCTAATGGATGCTGGGGGTAAACAAATGCAAAGCCTGCAAGGCAGCAGCGGCGGCGGCATTTATAAGCTGCCTGTATTAGCAGCAGGTAAGTATTTTCTAAAAATAGAAACTGCTGGCGATTTCGTTCATCATGCATTAATGATACAGTAAAAACGGGTTACATACAATAAACTAAGCGTAATAAACTTGAGCCTATTATTTACTTAAAAAAGTACTCCAAAATTTTTGGGGTGTTTTTTATTTCTTTATTAAAAACTCTTGTTACCTTCTCACAAAATTTAATTGCCTTATGATACCATTTAAAGAAATTAAACCCGGCGACTGGGTTCGGGTAAACAACGAAGGCCGTATAGAAGACGGCACAGTAAGCCATGTAAATAAAGACGAAGGCCAGATAGGCGTAAAAACACCCAGCGATATGCTGGTGTATTTTGAGCCTGCCCATGTAAGCGGCATTCCGCTAAATGAGGAACAACTCGTCAAATTACGCTTCGAAAAAGAGGTGCTGCCAGAGGGCTGGATAAAGTATAAACATGGCCCTTTTAGACTGGTAATAGAAAAGCCCAACGATTTTACCCATAGTAAAATGTGGTACCGGGAAGATAAACGCCAGATTACTTACCCATTAATGGTACACCAGCTACAAAACCATTACCGCGAAATGACCAATATAGAACTCACCGAATCGTAACTGCGGGTCACATTTTTTTTGCCACGAATTACAAATAAGGCCACTAATTTAATCTGGCTTTTATAAAAGCCCATTCGTGTAATTCGTGGCAATCTTATTTTATTTACACCGCATCAAAATCAACCGTTACATCCGCCGTAATTGGGTGGCTTTGGCAGGTAAGTATAAAGCCCGCAGCCACTTCGTCGGGCTCCAGGCCATAGTTTACTTCCATTATTACTTTGCCTTTTGTAAGCCTTGCTTTGCAGGTACAGCATACGCCGCCTTTACAGGCAAAAGGCAGGTCGGCACCTTCGTGTAAAGCCGCATCCAGTATAGATTCGCCGTCGTAAGCCAAATTAAAAGACTGTTCTATTCCATCTAGCTTAACGGTTATCTTACTCATTGGGCCATTATCTGTAGTTTCTGTTTTTTGAGCACCAAAAGCACTGTTTTTTTTGTTGGTCGTAAACAGTTCAAAGTGGATTTTACTCCTGTCAATCTGCTTTGATTCCAAATAATCTTTTACGCTAAAAATCATTTCTTCGGGTCCACATAAAAAGTATTCGTCTATACTTTTGGCATCTACCAATTTATTAAAAACATAGGTGCATTTTTCAGCATCTATTCTTCCATGGTTTAGTGGGGCATCTGTTTTTTCACGGCTTAGAATATGGTAAAGCCTAAACCTTTCTATAAATCTGTTTTTGAGGGCTTCCAGTTCTTCTTTAAAAATAATATTGTTACGGTTTCGGTTGCCGTACACCAATGTAAAGCTGCTGTTTGGTTCGCTTCGCAATGTGGTTTCTATTATAGAAAGAATGGGCGTAATACCACTGCCAGCGGCAAAGGCCATATAGTTTCTGGCTTGTGTTGTATCCAGCTCTTTGTAGAATTTTCCGTTAGGCGGCATTACCTCAATTGTATCGCCAGGCTTTAACGCATCACTGGCATAAGTAGAAAATAAACCGCCGGGTACTTTTTTAATGGCTACCCGCCAAAGATTATCTAACGGGCTGCTGCACAAGCTATAGCTACGGCGTACTTCTTCGCCATTAATACTGGTTTTCAGCGTCAGGTATTGGCCTTGCTTGTAGCTAAATATTTGTTTTAGTTCTTCCGGTACCTGAAAAGATACCGACACACAATCGTTTGTTTCCCTGTTTACTTTTTTAACCCGTAAAGGATAAAATGTTGTTGTCATTATTTTCTATTTTCTCATTTAATACTCGCCACCTCCCAATCACTACTATCCATTTTTTTCTTGTTATAAAACCAGCCCGTTTATTAAAATCTGCACTAAATCATTTTCCATATCTGTTGCATTTAGGCCATGTTTATTTTTTTGCCAAAACTCAATGCCACGTACCGCACTTAAAATGGCAAGCACGGCTATATGGGGGTTAATTTTTCTAAATTCATTTTTAGCCATTCCGGTTTCTATAATTGTAGCAAAACGTTTTTCGTAGTTGCGGCGTTGTTGTAAAAAAATAGCCAGATGCGGCTCTATCATGTGTTTCCAATCCTGGTTGCTCACATACACTGCTTCAAAGTGCTCCAGAATCATGCCTATGTGAAACCGGATAATTTTTTCAACTTTTACGGCCTGCGGCTCTGTACTGTTTTCTACACTGTTTAGCTGTTCAGTGAAAGCTTCGGCTACGCCAAAACAGATTTCTTTCAGCAGTGCTGCCTTGCTTTCTATATGGTTATAAAGGCTGGCAGCCTCCACCCCAACTGCTTCGCCAAGATGCCGCATGCTGGTAGCATTGTAACCCTTTTGCCTAAAGAGTTGTGTAGCTTTTTGCAAAATCGTTTCTTTTTTAGAAACATTTTTTGGAGATGAAATTTTTGCCATTGTGGCAAATGTATATAAGACTAACGGTTGTTAGTTTTAATTGAAAAAATTTGGGGTACATATTGGTAAAAAAGCCAAATAGAATTTTAAATGCAGGATGGATGCCGATTAGGAGCGAAAAACCCACAGGCCGCAGATTAGACCAACTTTGCGAAGCTACGAACCATGTATGCGGCCGAGGATTTGGAGTGGATAGCCGAAACTTTTGCTGATGATACTACTGCAGTTCATATCCCCAATTCCACACTATTTATATGCCCTAACCCAAACCTCCTCTTAATTTTTAAAAACGCAAGAGCCGCTTTTTGCGCCACATACTTACTTACGTTATGTGCCAGCCTAACAGA
>JAYUOV010000211.1:0-11100 GCA_043760535.1 Chitinophagaceae bacterium | reverse complement strand
ACTTGTGAACTTGTGAACTTGTGAACTTGTGAACTTGTGAACTTGTGAACTTGTGAACTTGTGAACTTGTGAACTTGTGAACTTGTGAACTTGCAAACTTGCAAACTTGCAAAGTTGTGAACTTGTGAACTTGTGAACTTGTGAACTTGTGAACTTGTAAACTTGCAAACTTGCAAACTTGTGAACTTGCAAAGTTGTGAACTTGTAAACTTGTGGACTAATAACCTATAAAAGACTCACAGAAAATGTTTTGGTAGTAGGCGGCAAACATTGCTTGTCATCGCAGGTCATAAACTCCAATTCGCCGGTAATGTTTGTTTTTACGTTTGCCTTTAGTTTAAATACCTGTACTATATCAATATTGTTTTCGTAAAACTTTACCATTTCACCTGTTGATGGGTCTTTCATTTTTACTGCCTTAGTCTTAGCTATCAACTTGCCATTTGTAGTAGCCAAAGGATTTGCACTAAATTTTACTGATGTGGCCACGCCTACATCGGCTTTATGATCTATAGTATAAACATGCCAGTTAGGATCAATTGTTGCGGTTATATGAACCTCAAAAGTTTTATCTGCTATTTTTTTAGCGGTATAAGACCATTTTACCGGGTTCTTTATTTGTGCTAAAGAAGCCATAGTTAATCCCATGCAGAATAAGGCAAAAAATATTTTTTTCATGTGTAATCTTTTTTTTAAAGAGTGGTTCACTACTTTTTTTATTTCAAATAAAAATGGTTTTTATAGAGCAGCTTAATATTTTATTAAATTATAAGCGAAGCTAGTCCTAAACGAAGATTATGGATGAAAAGGCTTTGTTAATTGACCAAACCCAAATGCTGAAACACTTTAATACCGTCGGTATTACCAAGTAGCGGATCGCAGGCTCTTTCGGGGTGTGGCATCATGCCGAATACATTTCGGGTATTATTACAAATGCCGGCAATATTTCTGATAGCTCCATTAGGATTTGCAGCATCTGTAATTTCTGCAGTTTCGCTGGCATAGCGGTATATCACCTGATTGTTACTTTCCAGCTGGTTCAGCGTATTTTCATCTGCATAATACCGGCCTTCGCCATGGGCTATAGGGATAGTAAGCGATGAGGGATGAGCCGTGAGTAGTGAGCCGCCTGTGTATTTTAAATGTACATTTTTACATATAAACTGCTGATTAGCATTGCGTAGCAAAGCACCTGGCAATAATCCTGCTTCGCACAAAATCTGAAAACCATTACATACGCCCAATACTTTTCCGCCGTTATTGGCAAACTCAATTACACTTTGCATCATTGGGCTAAAACGGGCTATAGCGCCGCACCGCAAGTAATCGCCGTAACTAAAACCGCCAGGTAATACAATGCAATCTTCATTAGAAAATGCAGATAAATCTTTGTCTTTATGCCAAAGCATCTTCACTTCCTGTTTAAGATCGTATTTAAGTGCTTCATACATATCTCGGTCGCAATTGCTGCCGGGAAAAACTACTACGCCAAATTTCATTTGTAAACTTTTAAAAAACTTGTGATGTAAAACTGAAGAATCGGTTTGTTATTATTCGTCTGTAAGTGTTTAATGAGTAAAGTTATGTTCGTCGGCTGCGAAAATAACCTTTGAAATTCAAATATTGCCTTCATAATGCCTAAGGCAGGTAATCACTATCATAAAAACAATGATCCAATAAAGCAGGTTTGCTACAATTTGTTTTTTGGGATAGGCAAAAGCTGATGCTGCAAAAGCACCCAAAGGAAAAACTGCCAAAGCAAACGTGTCAATTTCGTTTCCTGTTTTTATAAAAAGCATCATTACACATAAAAAAGCAAAAAACAGGATAATGTTCCAATTTTTACGGCCCTGAATCAACATACGACGCAAATTAATCTGCCAAAAATATAAACCCATGGTTATCCAAATAACAATCATACCATAGGCCAGCATACTGTAGGTGTCGTGGCTAATGTGATGGTAGCCAAAAACGATAATGGGTAAATGCCTTATAGGATGCCAGTTGCCAGATAAAAATTCGTAAGCCAACACAAAATAAATTGGAGCCAATAAACCAAGCAGTAACACCAGCCATTCCTGTATTTTAAAAGTTCGCATAGTTGCTAATGCAAATAAAGCAACCGCAACTATCAAAATAAATGGATGATACATTACAGCTCCGATACCAATGCCTAAACCAGTATTAAACAACCTTGATTTTGGCGATTGAGAATGATATAACGCTGAAAGGTTTTGATAAATCCAAACCAGTAAAGGTAATAATATTACCGGGGCAGAAAGCATGTTGGCCGCCGGCACAAGGCTACTAAGAAGCACCATACTTAACGCTACCAGCAGGTTTACTTTACTAAACATACGCTGGTTAATCAAAACTGCGTTGGCATAAATAGCCGAACCAATATTAAAACCCAAAGCCACAATAGCACCCAAAGATTTGTTGGTACCAGATGTGTACCAACTATTGAGTCCATCGGTAAGCATGCCCTGATGTGGTGCGTACGTAATAACTGGCTGGTGAAGCATATATGCCAGCTTGCCTATTATTGCGATTACAAAAAGTAAAACAACCTGAAACGTGTTTCGTTCTTTAAAAATACCAGTCACTGTTTTTATAAAAATTAGCGTTGCAAATGTAAGGGTAGGCCAGCTAGAATTAGGTAAGCGTTTGGCGTCTAAAATCAAGTCAATTCAGCCCTGTGGTAGATATTATTTAAATAGTTACATGAAATAAATTATACTACCGTTTAACCGAACCTTTAAATCAAAAACCTAAATCTATACATCATAAATCATTTTACATTCGCAGGATGAAGATTCTTATCATCCGCTTTTCTTCCATTGGCGATATTGTGCTTACCACACCAGTTATTCGATGCATCAAAAAGCAATTAGAAACTGCTGAAATCCATTTTTTAACTAAGTACGATTACCGCCATATTGTACAGCCTAATCCCCACCTCAGCAAAATACATTTATTACAAAACAACAATTGGGAGCAATTGATAACAGACCTACAAGCTGAAGATTTCGACTATATAATAGACCTCCACAAAAACCTGCGATCTGCTAAAGTAAAAAGGACTTTAAAAAAGGCCACCTCTTTTGCTTACAACAAACTAAATTTACAAAAATGGCTGCTTACCAACTTTAAAATTAATCAAATGCCATCCGTTCATATTGTGGATAGGTATATGGATACTATAAAAAGCCTTGGCGTAGTAAATGATTTGCAAGGTCTAGATTATTTTATACCAGCAAATGAAGTGGTAAAAGAAAACGATATACCAATGAGCCATCAGGCTGGATATATAGGTATTGTAATTGGCGCTTCTTATACCACCAAAAAATTGCCTGTGGAAAATCTGGTGGAATTATGCAGCCTTATCAATCACCCAATTATACTTATGGGCGGGCCAGAGGATAAACTTAGTGGCGAAGCCATTGCTGCTACCAACCCCCATAAAATTTATAATGCCTGCGGCAAATATACCCTCAACGAAAGTGCGGATCTGGTTAGGCGCTCCAAACTTATCATCAGCCCCGATACCGGACTCATGCATATAGCTGCTGCATTTAAAAAGCCCATCATATCAGTTTGGGGTAATACTGTACCAGCGTTTGGTATGTTTCCATATTTTGGAAAACACAAAGTACAGGAAGCTTTGTTTGAAGTAACCAATTTAAGCTGCAGGCCATGTAGTAAACTGGGCTACCAGCAATGCCCTAAAAAGCATTTTAAATGCATGAACAACATGAGTCTTGTGGCCATTGCAGAAAAAACGAAACTTTTTTTAAGAAATTAGAAATGATGCCACAAAGCAAGATGGCTAAGGCTTACAGGCTATTATGCCTGTATTAAAATATACTTTTTGTAAAATAAAATGTTATAAATTTCCAAAGCGGTTATCAAAAATTTGGCGGCTTAAACCCATGCCCCTATTTTTGCAATCCAATTATAGGATTGCCCTATAGTATAACGGTAGTACGACAGTTTTTGGTACTGTTTGTTGAGGTTCGAATCCTTGTGGGGCAACTAAAATGGACAAATCTGCTCTGCAGTTTGTCCATTTTTTTTGCAATTATCTCTCCTTTATAGAAAAGTAGCTTTACAGTTTAGCTAAACAGATAGATTCGCTAAAAATTTCAAAACTATTGAAACCACTTTTATTGGAAGTATTACGGCCTGGAATTAGTGATATTATCTGGCATTTAATTATCACCTTCAACTTTATTCGCCTTAGTCGCCCAGCCAAAATGGAGTATACAGAGGGATGTTATTGCTTTTGAGAAAGCGAACAGAAAATAGAATATTACCGGCTGGGGTCGCAAAACACTACGGTTTTAAAAACGTTTGTCAATGTAGCCTATTGCAACATAGTTTACCTAAGGTTTCACCGCTATATGTCACCGATAGTCATCGGTGCAAAAAGTAATAACGCATTGTCAACTGCAATGAGTAATCAGTTCAGGACTATATAAACTTTAAAAGCTCGCCACCCTTTTTTAAGATAATGTTAAGCATCTTCAGCAGTTATTACACTATTGTTATAAATGGGCTTAGACTATGCAGAGCAATCTCCATCTTTTAGTTTTAAAAGTCACCGTAAAACAGTTTGGCAGGCAATAAGCTTCTAAATCTTAGCCATGTGTTTTTTGAGGCATTTTACAATTACGAATCCATTTTAAAGATATCTACAAACTGGGAAGCTAAAATACTGATATCATGCTTCTGTAAAAGGTATGCATTCCCCTTTGCACCCATTTCGTCTCGTTGTTGCTGTGTCATGTAAAACAAGCGAAGAATACCGGTTTTGATTGCATTCGGATTTTCTGGAGAAACCCTCACTCCACAACCACTCATTTTAATAGGATCATTATTCTCTACATAAGAAGCTAATATGGGCTTAGATGCCAGCATGTAATCGAAAAACTTATTGGCTGCACCACCGTAACTGTACAACGAAAGGTTGCGACTAGAAATAAACCCAATATCGAATTTTTGGATAACACTTTGCACTTGCTTACGAGGCACTTTTTCAAGAAATCTGATATTGTCTAGACCTTTTGCCTGTTCTATAAGGGTATCTTTCAGGTATCCATCCCCTATTATTACAAAAAAAATATCGTAATTATTCTTTAGTAACTTTGCTGCTTCTATAAAATACTCCATGGCGTTAGCCAGACCAAGTGTTCCGGCATAACCTATAATAAATTTATTTTTTGGTATTAAATCAATTACTTCTGGTTTTACAGTTTCGGTTTTTAAAACCTCCTGATTAATTCCATTAGGTATATGAAACAATTTTTTCGTATTCCCAGATATAGCATTGATATAACTATCTGGATTTGGCATTAGAGTTACTATATTATCAGAACGGCGGTAAGCAAATTTTTCAAACCACCTGAGTATTACAATCATGGGATTCCAGTAGTGGTAACCACCAAGGTAGCTTGGCGTTAATGGCCAAAGATCTCTTACTTCAAAAATAAGCTTTCGTACTTTTAATTTTTGCTTTAAATAGTAGGCTGGCAATATTGGAAAGATGGGCATAGAAGAAACGATAATAATATCCGGCTTCTTAAGCTTTTCTATTGGCAACTTATAAATTCGTAATGCAAAAATAAGCATACTCCAGAATCGCATCAAACTAAGTGGCCGGTAAGAAGGCGACTGAACCCAGCAAAAAGTAATGCCATCTAATTCATCAATGGTGTATAAGCCATTCGTTTTAGGAAATTTGTTGAATACATGGTTAAAAGATCCGGAAATAATTTTTACCTCGTAGCCCTTTTTTTTCCAATATTGCCCTAAATAATAATGTCTTTCGCCCCAACCCGATTCTGGTGTGCCGGCAAATTGGTTAATTATCCAAATTACTTTCCCCGTTTCATTCATAAAAGTGTGATTGTGCTTATAGATACTGTGGAGCAGATGTTGCGTTGCTAAACCGGTACCATCAGGCTGCTACTAAAATCTTTGAAACCTTTCCATCCTCCAGTTTATATTTTTCCCCGCTTTCGGGGCAGGTGGCTTCGTTTTTATGGTCAAATGTTAGGCGGTGTCCGTATTCGCTCATCCAGCCTAGTTGCTTAGCGGGGTTACCCACAACCAAAGCATAATCTGGTACGTGTTTGGTAATAACTGCACCGGCACCCAGAAAAGAAAACTTTCCAATATCGTGTCCACAAACTACTGTAACATTGGCACCAATAGAAGCTCCCTGACCTACATGTGTTTTTAAATATGAACCTCTTCGGTTTACCGCACTGCGTGGGTTGGTTATGTTGGTAAATGTTACACCAGGTCCGCAAAAAACATCGTCGGCAATATATACTTCAGCACAAATAAGCACATTGGCCTGCACCTTAAAATTATTACCAATTACAGCACCGTCGGCCACCACTATGTTTTGGCCAAAACTGCAACGCTCTCCTATAATAGCCTTAGGCATTATGTGGCAAAAATGCCAGATTTTAGTTCCTTTTCCTATCTGTGCGCCTTCGTCTATTACCGCTGTTGGGTGGGCAAAATATTCTTTTTCCATCTTTTTAAAAAGTGTTTATTAGTGTTTTCTTTGTTGATAAATTCTTTCTATAATGTCCACTACTTTCATGCCTTCCAAAGCATTGGTGCTAACCTGTTCAGTACCGTTCAGGGTTTTTACCACATTATCTATTACGTAATGGTGGTTAGCCGCACTGCCCTTAAACGGCCCGTAATCGTTAGGTGGATTAGTGGGGGCAAGTTGTGGCATTGTGTAGTCTTTAATATGGCAATATTCCACTTCGTTCATATACTGTCCGCCTATTTTAAAACTACCGTTTGTACCAATAACGGTAATGCTGCTCTCCTGATTTTTATCCCACACCGCAGTGGTATAATTAAGGCTGCCAAAACCGCCTCTTATAAAGTCAAATTGTATAATGCCGGTGTCTTCAAACTCAATAGAATGCTTGTGTGTAACATTATTGAAACGGGCATTGATATTGGTAATGTCGCCAAAAACCCAGTACATAATATCTACAAAATGGCTGAACTGTGTGTGCAAAGTTCCACCATCCATATTTAAAGTACCACGCCAGCCGCCAGGCTTATAATAGCGGTCATCACGGTTCCAATAACAATTAATCTGAATATTTACTACATCGCCTATTTTGCCCTGGCTTACTACTTCTTTCATCCATTTAACAGGTGGGCTGTAGCGGTTTTGTTTTACCACAAATACCTGACGGCTAAACTGTAAGGCTGTAAAAATAATCTCTTCACATTCGGCCCTATTAATGCCCATAGGCTTTTCTAACACAACATGGCTATGGTTTGTTAAGGCAGCTAGAGTATGCTTGCAATGAAACCCGTTTGGGGATGCCACATTTACCACATCGGTTTTAATATTTGCAACAAGATATTCATCCATAGATGCAAAATAGGGAACACCTTCTGGGTATAGTTCATGCTTTTGTACGGCAGGATCTATATCTATAATGGCAACCAATTTGCAATCGGGATGCTGTTGGATAATGGTGGCATGGCGGCGGCCAATATGACCAAAGCCCACCACTGCAAAATCAATGATTGTATTCATAAGCTGCTAAAATAGTTCAATGTATTGGTTGGCAAGTGTTCCCCAAGCCAATCGGGTTAACAAAAATTCTTTTCCCTTTTGCCCGATGGCCAAAAGTTCTGCTTTGGGCAGTGCCTTCATTTTAAGTAAAGCAGCGTTAAAAGCCTGCACATCATCGGCCGGAACAGTATCGCCGCAACCGGAATCTTCTACAATGCTTTTATAACCTGAAAACGACATGAGTACAGGCTTGGAAGCATACATATAATCAATCAGTTTTTGTGGCGAAATACCAAATCGGAAGGCATTTTCGGGCAAAAAGAAATTGGTAACCACATCGCAATGCGACAAAAAATCCTGCACTTCGCTTTTTGGTATTCTTGGTATAAAAGTGATATTGCTAAGATCCTTTCCCTTTTCCATTAAACTTGCCTTATAAGTACCATCGCCTAATACCAAAAAATGGATATCGGCATGCGAGGCCTGTAGCCTTCTGGCACATTCCAGCATCATATCAAGGTTATAAGCCAGCACAATATTGCCTATGTAGCCTACAATAAATTTCCCTTCGGGGATATATTTTTTTTTGAATTCGGGTAAAAGGTTTTCCTTTTTGTTCATAAAAGCCGGATCGAAACCCTGTGGAATATATTCAAAACGGAAAGGTTTGGAAATGCTTTCGCTAATGTGCTGCTTTAGGTTTGGAATGGGTGAAGTAATAACATCGGCTTTGCAGTAACCAAATTTTTCTACTGCACGCAATAGTAAAATCAATGGATTATATTTAGAAAACCCAGTTACCGAAATAGCAGATAGTGGCCAAATATCCCGAACCTCGAAAAAAAACTTGGATTTGTATTTGTTTTTTGCCAAAAAACCATTGACTACCGTAATAAGGGAAAGGGAAGAAACGATAATTACATCGGGTCTTTGTATTCTGTTTTTAGGAAACAAAATCAGGTTCAATAGCCGCCACTCAAAAACAAGCCATGATATAACCCTTTGCAGCGATACTGATGAATCTATACGGATACCTCTTAAAAATACACCATCGCTCAGCCCCACTTTGTGCACATGCACTTTTTCTACCTGCCGTGGCATTTCTCTTGTAAGGTGATTGGTAGATGAAGTAATAACATAGCTTTTAAAGCCACGCTTTTCAAATTCATCGCTTAAAAAAAACAACCTGCCCTGTGCCCCCAAACTAGGTGGCAATGCATATTTAGAGATACACCAAACTACTTTTTGCTTCATACTCATTCGTCTCTTTTCTTTAATGATCATTGATTTGCAGGTCAGTGTATCATTGGGTGAATGGTCATTAGTAGATTTAAAACCTCTATTTAAAATGTTTACTTAATGACTATTTAATTACTACTGATTTACTGCCAAATAACTATTGATCGATGACCTTTAACTTGATTTTGTAACACGTGCCGGATTACCCATTAGAGTTTCATCCTCGTTTACATTTTTAAATACCATAGCTCCCATACCTACCCTAGCACCATCGGCCACATTAACTTTATTGAGAATGGCAGCACAGGGTGCTATCCACACATCGTTACCTATCTGGCAACTTCCGGCTATCATAGCTTGTGCTATTACAATAGTATCGGTACCAATCTGAACGTTGTGTGCTATATGTACCAGATTATCTATTCTGCTCCACGATCCTATTATAGTAGCACCAAGTGTACCACGGTCTATACATACATGGTTGCCAATATCCACATGGTCTTTTACATGCACATTGCCAATATGTGGTATTTGCATGTAATGGCCTGCCGCATCTTTTTCGTAACCAAAACCCTCGCCGCCTATGCTACAGTGGGTTCCAATGATAGTGCCTTCCTCAATAACTGTACCACTACCAATAACCGAATGATGGCCGATACTTACATTTTTACCAATTGAACATCCCTCTTCTAACACTGCATAAGCACCTACATAGCAATCATCACCCATAACTATACTGCAGTGTATAATAGCAGATGGGTGAATGCCTGTAATAACAGGCTTTTTGTAAAAAGTCTCCAACACCTGCCGGAAAGCCGCTCTTGCATTACACACAACTACCAAATTGATTCGCCCATTCATAGGCAGTTCCGCAGTTGCTTCGCACAAAACAGTACCGGCTTTTAGCTGACTTAATAAATTATTTTTAGCTAATCCCACCCACATCAGCACTTCTGGATCGGTGTTATCAATGTCAAAAGGAACGACTTTAAGGAACGTAGCAGCCTCGTTACCAATAAACTGCAACGGAGAAACAACATTTTTCAAATCGGATATTGAAGGCAAGGGAATGATTTGTGATTTGTGATTTGTGATTTTACTGCTGTAATGGCACTGCCAAACCTTTAGCCTTTTACTATTTACCTTACACCTTAAACCTTAACTTCTACATCACCCAACGTACCACTTCAAAAGCTTCGGCATAAGCCGAACCAATTTGTACACCACGTGTACGGGCAAGTGCAAAAATAAATTCCCGGTTCATATAGCCTCTAAATTTCTGCGATTCGTATTCTTCGCAGGCTTCCAGTTTCTTTTCTACATGGTGAGATTCCAGCTTCATAAAGCATTGGGTATTAAACTGCAGGTTATTCCAAATCAGTTCGTAGCCCAGCATAGTAGTTTGCTTAAATGCACGGAGACCTTCTGTAGCAATAGTGCTGTGATCCTGATGTATATCTCTAATGCAAGGCATCAGCACAAGGTCGGGTGCTATTTCTTTTTTAAGCCGCACCATAATATCCAAAATCTCCTGACGTACATAATTGAGTTTACGTACCGGATGGTTAAATATGTGCAGGTTTTCGGCCGGGATGCCCAGTTTTAGGGTGGCATTTTTAACTTCTGTTCTTGTTTGATCTATGGGCAAACCAAGTTCAGCTAGGCTTTCTTCGCCGGTGCTGAATGCGGCATAATGCACTTCCACGCCTTGCTCTAAAAATTTTACAATAGTACCGCCGGCACCCAATTCGCCATCGTCGGTGTGTGGTGCCAGTACTAGGCATTTGGAAATTCCGTTAAACATGTGTGCTGTGGTTTAAATATTTGCAAATATAATCGGTAATGGTTTTGGCCGAAGTGCCGTCGCCATATAGCTGAATCGAAAAATCGGGATTTCCCAGCAACATGGCCTGGTATTGGTTCCATATTTCTGTTTCATCTAAAGAGGTGCAGGTTACAAAACCGTTTTCTACCAACTCCACCCAGGGCGTAAACGGATGAAGGAACAAGCATTTTTTACCCATCAGATAAGCTTCTTTTTGCAGACCGCCGCTGTCGGATACTACGTTTTGGCATTTATCCAGTAGGTAGAGCATAGAAAAATATCCCTGCGGTTCTATCAGTATTACATTGTCGTTCAGCTTCAGGTTCCACTCCGCCAGTTTCTTTTTGGTACGGGGGTGAACAGGGAAAATAACTTTTGAAGTAGCGGCTATTTTATTAACGGCATTTACCACTTTAGGAAGGTTTTCTTCCTTTGTACTGTTATCCCTGTGGCAGGTAAGTAGTACAAACGG
>JAYUOV010000210.1:0-11115 GCA_043760535.1 Chitinophagaceae bacterium | reverse complement strand
TTTTTTCTTTCTACAAAAAGATGCACCGTGTCTCCGTAAGTGTGGATGCCGCTCAATGTTACTTCGCCATTATCGTCTTTCAAGGAAACCGGCTCCAGGTAAGGCTTTGCACCACGGCTTACTGTTTGGTTGTAGGCATCTGTGGCATCGTTTACTTTTAAAGCCAGGCATTTTACCCCATCTCCATGTTTGTAAATATGGTCGGCTATCGGGTTTTCAGTTCTGAGTGGTGTGGTTAAAACAATAGTTAATTTATTTTGCCGAACGGCATAACTAGCCCTGTCCTTCATTCCCGTTTCGGGCCCGGCATAAGCCAGCGGCTGAAAGCCAAAAGCACTCATGTAATAATGGGCGGCTTGCTTGGCATTGCCCACATAAAACTCTACATAGTCGGTTCCTTGTAAGGGTAAAAAATCGTTGCTTGTATTAACAGATTGTTTGAATGATAAAAGCGTTTCCATCTTTTTAAAAAGTTGAATAATTGAGAAAAAAGTAAGTCTGAAAAAATGAAGGATTTGTATAGAAAAGAAATTCAATACAGTACGGACAACTGATTCTTAACTCAGTTGCGAATCCATGGCTAATGCTGAAATAAGGAAAATATAAGACTGTACTTTTTGCATAACTTCTGCAAATATAAAAGAATGAATTTGGGGCGTAAGTTAAAATAAATCGGGTGGTCAGTGTTTTTCTCCGGCATTAACAATGGCATTGCCCAAGCCTTTATTACGGAGTATTTTTATTAGCTGGATTGTTGCCGTAAGGGTAAAAACACCACCAATTACATAGTTGATAATTTTCTGATTGGCACCCAGATTATCTACCAGCAAATGACCGCCTACAATAAAAAAAGCCAGTCCCAGTAAAGATCCCAGGCCAATGCCCATAATATATACATTGTAATACCGGGCTTGTGGCAATAATATTTTTTTGCCAAAAAAAACCGTACTCCAACCAAACCAAAACGGTATTTGTACAGGATTTATGGCACTCATTATCAGACCCAGAAAAAAACGGTGCATATCATTTTGCAGCAGCACATTTTTGGTTTGCTGCGGTTGTGAGGCGGCATAAAAACTACCAACGGCCAAAGCGGCTACTATCAAAAAAGCAATCCATTCCAGCCATTGCAGCAGGCGCTTTTGTTTACGCACCCAATCCATACCGAGTAACGAAATACGGACATAACAAATTTCTGCCAGCACCACGCCTGCGGCAAAATAGATGGCTTCTTTTACACCTTCGGAAACAGAGATCTGCATGGCCGCTACATTGAGCGTACCAAGTGGCAAAGTGCCCAATGCACTAATCAGTAAGCCCCAGAAGAAAACTTTTAGCATTTTAGGGTTGGGGGCAAAAGGCGTAAGGCTTAGGGTAGGACGGTTTTGCCCTAAGCCTTGCGCCCTATACCTTACACCTATTTTACAATCTTATTATAACTGGCCGATATGCCTTTTATCATAGAAGAGCTAAAACCCTGGTGCTCCATTTCGTTAAGGCCGGCAATGGTGCAGCCTTTGGGGGTGGTTACCTTATCTATCTCTTTTTCTGGGTGGCTGCCGGTTTGCAGTAATAATTCTGCCGCACCTTTTACGGTTTGGGCAGCTATCAGCGAAGCAGTGTTGGCATCAAAACCAATTTCTATGCCGCCCTGTATATTGGCGCGGATGTACCGCATGGCGAAAGCCGTACCACAGGCTCCGAGTACGGTGGCGGCGTCCATTAGTTGTTCATCTATCATTACGCTTTTGCCTAGTTGGTCAAAGATGGATTTTACGTAAGTAATATCGTCGCTTGCTGCACCACTGTGGCAGAGGCAGGTCATGCTTTCTTGAATGGCGATGGCGGTGTTGGGCATGGCACGGAAAATGGGCATTTTTATACCCACAGCTTCTTCTAAATGCTTTACCCATACGCCGGTAATAACTGAAATAAGAATATGCTTTTTTGGATTAAAACCGGTTTTTATTTCCTGCAAAATTTCGGCAAAATTATATGGCTTCACAGCCAGAATAATCACTTCGTTTTCCTTTACCGCTTTTTTATTATCGCTGTGGATATTACAGCCCATATCGGCTAAAGCTTTTAGTGGAGCTGTGTTTCGCTTGGTGACGGTAATATCTTCCGCTTTGCAAAATTTACTTTTTATAAGGCCTTCGGCAATGGCCGAGCCAAGGTTTCCGCCGCCGATAATGGCTATTTTTTTAGACATGGGTTAGGGTTGGTTTAGGAATGCGATTTTATCCATTCAACTATCTCTTCGAAGCGAAAAGTACCTGTGGAAACATCTATCACAAATTGATATTTTTCATCTTCGATTGCTATAAAATCGGAGTCGGCCAAAAGCATGATGAGCCTGCCAAGTATATAACCAGTTCTTTTGTTGCCATCAACAAAAGGATGATTCATAATCATACTTTCAATAATAGCAGCCGATTTTTCAATATGGGTGGGATATAAATTTTCACCACCAAAAGTTTGGAATGGTCTTGCAATAGCACTTTCCAATCCCTCTACATCTCTGATGCCATTGCTACCGCCATGTAAATCTATTGCCTGATGGTGTATTTCTAAAACCTGGGTTATTGTGAACATATTTATTGTGCCAAACGGTGTAGTAAATTATGGTCTTCGATCAAAATTTTATCAAGTTGCTTTTGCATGGTAGCGTCCAAAACAGAATTTTGTTTTGAGTTGATGATTTCATAAAAATATTCCAGTAGTTTTTTATCCTCTACCGTATTGACTTTACCCATAATGGCATTTCTTATTTCTGCTACACTCATGATTATATTTTTAATTCAATTGTAAAATAAAGGTAGACCCTTTAATTTTCTTTTGCAAGAAGTGTTAATGTGTTTGAATATTGGCTTACTGCCTCTTCATAAATTTGTTGGATAGTTGGTCGTGGGTTTGTAATACTTACAACTTCGGTAATTTTTTCAACTAGTGAGTTTTTCTCTGCAACACTCATATCATTTCATTTTTTCAAAAATACAAAAATAGCCCGGTTAAAACAGCAGGCCACGGAGCTGTAGTTTACCATCGCTTAGCTCTAAACCCGGCAATGGAAATTTAATGCCATCCATAACAGACAGCACGGTTCTTAGAAATTTGCTCCGGGTTTTAATCTTGCTCCATTTAATATCCGGGCTCAGGTACCATTGGCGGGTACGCTTAATATCCCTTCTGTCAAAGTTGGGGCCGGTGGAATCTGTACCCAGGTTTTCGAAAGCTCCAAACATACCGTTGCCGCCATAACCGACTGCCACATTAAGCCAGTCGGGTAGTTTGCTGTGCTTAAAAAACGATTTAAGGTTGGCACTCAGCCAATAGGTTTGGGCGTTGTAGTCTTTTAAAAACCGTTCGGGTAGGCTACTGCCAAAGAGTTTGTTGGCCCTTGTGGTAAGCTGCGGATTGCTATAATTATTTTTATGAACCGAAAATTTAAAATCTATCCGCTGCTCCTGCCAGCCGAGTTGCTGGGCCACAAACAGGCCACCACCAAATGCATTGGCACCAATATCGCCCCAACTCCAGCCCCATTCTTTACTAAAGCCATCCAGTATTTCTATTACGGTTAAAAAGCCGGGGCCGCTGAGGCCGGCATAGAGTGTCGCCTTTTTTTCGGAGGCACCACTCCACTTCCATGCACCGTAGCTAAGGCGGCTAAGTTGATAAGCACTCCAGGCGTGGCCCACTTTATCTACCTGCAGCCATTCTTTGTTATCGTTAAATGTATGGAAAGATGCTCTTTCGTATTTGGAATACCAAGCTTGGTTAAGGCCAAGCAGCGTGCCGCCGTATATACCAATGCTGGCAAGCCCTACAAGGCGTTGGCGGTTTTTATGGGTTCGTGTCATATCAACAGATACCGTACCTCCTGTTAAATACTTACCAGAATCAATAATTATTGGTTCAGTTGTTTTAATGGTGTCCACATTCCCCATCCGGTAGGTTTTTACCTTAATGGTATCTTTTAATGGGGTATTGAGGTTTAAGGTGGTATTAATTGTGTCCAAATTGCCCATTCTGTAAATCTCTATCTTAACTGTATCCTGTGCTAATGTGAACAGGGAAAGCAGTAAGATGGCGACTAAAAGACCTGATTTTGTGTAATGTATCATAAAAGCCAGTTGGAAAAATGTATGTTTTCAGCAAACTTACGGCTTCCATTTTCAAAGAGTTTGAAACTGTACTGTGGTTGAATTAAAAATGCTTTTATCTTTCGAACTGGAAAATGGTTATTGGCTTTGAAAGGTCATCGAGTAAATGGTAAGTAGGTCTTTGGCTTGAAATGGATTTAAAAGCATTCAATAGTATTGTTATTGCCTTAACGAAAACAATTGAGGGGAAGCCAAATAGGATTGCTGTACTTAAACGGAGTTTCGAAGTAATCAGGATTAAGAATGATTGCCAATGTCGCTTACCAACAGTACTAGGGCTGACACAATAAAAAATTTCCGAACCCATGGTTTTAGCCTTGGAAAAAGAAAAAGTGACACAAAGACTATTGACCTGATGACGATGAATAAATCACAAATCACAAATCACAAATCACAAATCATAAATCATAAATCAAAAAGTATGGACGCTGCCATTAAAGCAAAAATTGAGATCTGGTTAAACGGAAATTACGACCAGACTACAAAAGACGAAATAAGCCGTTTGTTGGCCGAAAACCCCGATGAACTAGTGGAAGGGTTTTACCGTAGCCTTGAGTTCGGAACGGGTGGCCTTCGTGGTATTATGGGTGTGGGTACCAACCGTATGAACCGTTACACAGTAGGTATGAGTACGCAAGGTTTTGCCAATTATTTAAAGCAAAATGTACAAGGCGAAATTAGCATGGCCATAGCCCATGATTGCCGCAACAACAGTCGGTTTTTTGCCGAAACCGTGGCCAATGTAATGGCTGCCAATGGTATAAAAGTGTACCTGTTCGAAGCCCTGAGACCCACGCCGGAACTGAGTTTTGCCATTCGCCACCTCGGCTGCCAGGCGGGTGTGGTGTGTACAGCCAGCCACAACCCCAAAGAGTACAATGGTTATAAAGCCTATTGGAACGATGGTGGCCAATTAGTGCCGCCACATGATAAAAACGTGATTACAGAAGTGGATAAAATAGCCAGTGTGGACGACGTAAAATGGGAGGGAGGCGAAGCCAATATTACCATTATTGGAGAAGAGCTGGACGCTGCTTATTTGGATATGGTGAAAAGCCTTTCGGTATATCCCGATGTATGTGCGGCACAGCATGATTTAAAGATTGTTTACACATCTATACATGGTAGCGGCATTACGCTGGTACCACAGGCTTTGGCAAAGTATGGGTTTGATAATGTTACGATTGTAGAAGAGCAGCAAGAACCGGATGGCAATTTCCCTACCGTATCAAGCCCCAACCCTGAGGAAAGGGATGCTATGCGTTTGGGGCTGGAAAAGGCCGCTGCCATTGATGCTGATATATTACTAGGCACCGACCCCGATGCCGACCGTGTGGGCATTGCCATAAAAGATAATAAAGGCGAATGGCTGCTGATGAATGGAAACCAAACAGCGGTGTTAGCTTTTAACTACATGATAGAAGCCCGCAGGGTGAAAGGCATCAACCAGCCCAACGATTTTATTTGTAAAACCATTGTTACTACCGAAATGATAGATGCGATAGCCAAAGGAAATGGCATAGCATGCTACAATGTACTTACAGGTTTTAAATGGATTGCAGAACTCATTAAAGAAAAGGAAGGCAAAGAAAACTATGTAGTGGGCGGCGAAGAAAGTTATGGCCTGATGATTGGCGATAAGGTACGTGACAAGGATGCCGTGAGTGCCGTAGCCTTGCTTTGCGAAATGGCGGCTTACGAAAAAAATCAGGGTCGCAGTTTATACCAAAAGTTAGTGGACTTGTATGTGCAGTTTGGTTGCTTTAAGGAGCACCTGATTAGCATTACCAAAAAAGGTATGCGTGGCCAAGAAGAAATAGCCGAAATGATGGAAGGCTACCGCAACAATCCGCCACAAACCTTGAATGGAGTAGCTGTATCTCAATTGCTGGATTATGAAAAGCAAATTGGTAAAAATTTACTCACAGGCGAAAGCTGGACGATAGATTTACCTAAAAGCAATGTGCTGCAATTTTTACAGGCCGATGGAACAAAAATCAGTGCCAGGCCAAGCGGAACAGAGCCCAAGATTAAATTCTATTTCAGTGTAAATGCCCCACTTGCTTCTGCATCGGATTATGAAGCGGTAAATACTTCTCTGGATGAAAAGATTAAAAGTATTATTAGCGATATGAAGTTGTAAGATTGGTTGGGAAAGAATAAATGCTAAATTTGATTATGGGATACGCACAAAAAATATTGCCGAATTACACTTATGATGACTACGTTCAGTGGGAGGGAAAGTGGGAATTAATTGACGGCATACCCCATGCAATGTCACCTGCGCCAGTGCCAAAACACCAGCGTATAGCATCGGCATTAAATTACGAGTTCGTAGGAGCTGTTAAAAAAGCAAAATGTAAACATTGCTTTGTTTATGAACCTCTTGACTATAAAGTGGCGGAGAACACTATAATACAGCCCGATTTATTAGTTGTTTGCGGTAAAATAGAGAAGAAATTCCTTGATTTTCCACCAAGTTTGGTAGTTGAGATTTTATCACCATCTACAGCCTTAAAAGACCGGCATACCAAGTTTGGAATTTATGAAGCAAACGGCGTCAAATATTATATTATCGTAGATATAGATAAGGAGCTGTTTGAATTGTACGAATTAAATGCAGGTAAGTACACGGCTGTAGAAATAGATTTTAAACAGCCAATCGATTTTATACTGGATGATGGATGTACAATAAATGTTTCGTTTGGCGATGTCTGGTAAACAACAATAAAAGGCTGTCTCAAAAGAAGGAGACAGCCTTTTTTTTATTATTAATCCCCCATAAAATACCATTCGTCATTCCAATAAGCATAACGTTTTAGCATGGTAAAATTGGCCATATCCAGTAGTCGGACAAAATCTTCAAAAGTGGTTTTCTCGTTCATGTGTACTATTAAAACTTCTTTTTTAGGATTTGTAAAAGAGAGCCGCTGAAGTTCATGAAAAATGAAATCGAATTTTTGCTCAGTTAAATACCAATTATCATTTAGATAAATTTCTGTTTTCTTGTAATCTTTTATTGTTTCAAGCAAGCCTTGACCAGAGTAGGACGGCATGTTTTTGTTGTAATTTGGGTCATTTTTTGGTAAATACATTCTCAAATAACCTTTTTCATCCGAATTGTCATACGCTGTAAATAGAAGGACGGCCAAAGGAAGCACCACCAAACTAATCATCCCGGGTACATAAAAAATTTTCTTTCGTTTCATAAGCATTTTACATGAAGATATAAAGAGGCCGCCATTTCCATAAACTTCCCCTTCACCCATCCCAATAACCCCTGGTAAATGCTGCCTGTTTTTTGTTTAGGAAAACAATACTTTTCATCAACCAAAAAATAACAACTGTTATGAAAAAAATATTGCTTGCTGCATTACTCATTAATGTAATGCTAATTTCTACCGCACAATTAACCACTGTACCCGATGGCGGAAACAAGAAAGCCTCCATCAGCGAAAGGGTAGGGCTTACAGATATTACCATCCATTACGACCGCCCGGCAGTAAAAGGCCGTGAAGGAAAAATTTGGGGGCAACTGGTGCCTTTCGGTTTTACAGATTTGGGTTTTGGTACCAGCAAAGCCGCACCATGGCGGGCCGGTGCCAACGAAAACACCACCATCGAATTTAGCACCGACGTAAAACTGAACGGAAACAATGTGCCTGCCGGTAAATACGGTTTTTTTATTGCCGTAGGTAAAGAAGAAAGCACTCTGATATTCTCAAAAAACAGTACAAGTTGGGGTAGTTTTTTTTACGACCCAACCGAAGATTTTTTGCGGGTAAACGTAAAACAACAGGCAATGGATAAAAATGTGGAATGGCTGAAATACGAATTCATAAACCAAACAGAAAAGAATGTAACCATAGCATTGATGTGGGAAAAATGGATGTTCCCTTTCACCGTGGAGGTGGATGTAGATAAGGTTCAACTGCAATCATTTAGAAACGAACTAAAAAATAGCAAAGGCTTCGACTGGCAGCCATGGGCACAGGCTGCCGAATGGTGTGCCGATCACAACACCAATCTTGAAGAAGCCCTGACATGGGCCGAATACGGCATCTATGGAGCATTTGTAGGCGACAAAAATTTCCGCACCCTTACAGCTAAGGCAAGGGTGCTTCGCCAGCTAAAACGACTGACCGAAGCCGACGCTATCATGGCCGAAGCATTGCCGCTTGGTAAAATGAACGAAGTACATAATTATGCCCGTCAGGTTTTGGCCGCAGGCCGCACAGAAATTGCTATCCAGATTTTTAAAGACAACTACAAAAAATTTCCGAACACGTTTACCACCAACATGGGCATGATGCGGGCCATGAATGCAGCCGGCAACGCAAAAGAAGCTTTGAAATATGCTAAACTAGGCCTTGTACAAGCCCCCGATCCTGGAAATAAAGTTGCTATTGAGGGTATGATAGAGAAACTGTCGAAAGGGGAATTGATTAAATAACCTACAGGTTTATTGCTATCATAATGTTTCTACTTCAAAACACTTTCTAACGATACCACTTCAAAAAATGGATTGGTTTCAAAAAGATATTTTAAGAATGAAATATGAGCTGAGCCGTAAATAACGAGGTATTTTTTGTCTTTTTCAAAGTTGGTTTGCCGCAGAATATTGCTGTAAATCCGCATGTTTCGCCCATACCAAAAGTTGGCCAGCCAATCGCTGCCTATGTATTCATACTTTTTTCCCAAACTGTAAAACCAGTTCCAGTCAGACCAGTTGTAATATGTATAGCTTTCGGGGCTGTTTATGTAAAGCAGGTAATCTCTAAGAGAACTTTTTTGGAGTAATGAATCTCCATTGGGTCTTTTTATAGGGTATCTTTTGTCAAAAAAAATGGCGTTGGTGCGTATAGAGTCACTATAAGCGGCTATTTCGTCCCAAAGTGACTTAATGGTTTTTTCTGTTTTATATGGTGTGTTGAAATCTGCCTCAGCATAATTTTCGGGCTGAAAGTCAACGCATATTAACTTTTCCAGGCCCAATTTTTTGGCTGTGCTAAGTCCCAGTTGGGTTATCTCGTTGGCTTTTAGTTTTATGGTGGATGGTGGTATCCCTTTTTTAAAATCATCGTAGATGCTATCCCAAAAAGGTTGCCTGGAAGGCTCTTGTTCTATAAATATTTTATTTGGGTCAAATGCTCCAAGTTTCTGCACAATGTTGGCTACTTCCTTTTGTCTTTTAGAAGAAAATAAATTGGAATGTAACCTGCTGCTGCTATCAAGGCTTTGGTTAAAGTGGAACGTGCCCAACAGCACTATCTGTATTTTCTTTGGCTTTGGTTGGCCAAACACGTGGATTGAAAGAGCCAGGCTCAAAAAGAGTATCGATATTTTCATAAATGCAACATTACGCTGCAAATAAATTATTATAACTCATTCTGCCAGCATGGTATTGCCACGATATCGTTAATTGCACCTAAAAACGTGGGCGGATTTTTTATTTTGTTTTAAAAAATATTTACCCCAAACCTGCCCAGCTTCCACACAAAAAAAATCTTATTTACAGCCGTTATTTTGCAAACCCTTGCTGCAAGGGCATTCTGTAATTCTTTTCACATTTTGTACTCTTATCTGCACAATTGTTTTCCACAAACCCTGCATAACAAACTTCTAAAAAAAACATTTTACATTTTAGATTGCATCTTCTCTTTTAGGGGTTGTGTTACGCTTTTGTTACCAAAATAAAAAGCGCTTTACACCACTAAAAGACATTAAAAACACCTGATTATCATGCAGCAATCCGAAGAAATATTATTGAAGGAAAACAAAGACCGTTTTGTAATCCTGCCAATTAATTACCCAAAAATATGGGAGCAATACAAGCGCCACGAAGCTAGTTTTTGGACTGCAGAGGAAATAGACCTCAGCGGCGACATGAAAGACTGGAATGGTCTCAACGATGGTGAACGCCATTTCATCAGCCACGTGCTGGCCTTTTTTGCAGCTAGTGATGGCATTGTAAACGAGAACCTGGCTGTAAACTTTATGAGTGAAGTGCAGTTGCCCGAAGCCCGTTGCTTCTACGGTTTCCAGATCATGATGGAAAATATCCACAGCGAAACCTATGCATTGCTCATTGACACCTATATAAAAAATGCCGATGAAAAATACAAACTGTTTCATGCCATCGACACCATACCAGCGGTAAAGAAAAAAGCCGAGTGGGCATTACGCTGGATAGATAATGGAAGTTTTGCAGAACGCCTTGTAGCATTTGCTGCTGTAGAAGGCATCTTTTTCAGTGGTAGCTTTTGCTCCATTTTTTGGTTGAAAAAACGTGGCCTCATGCCCGGCCTTACTTTCAGTAATGAGCTCATTAGCCGTGACGAAGGTTTGCATTGCGAGTTTGCATGCCTGCTCTATAAAATGCTGCAAACACAACTATCAGAAGCACAGGTACAGAAGATTATTACCGATGCGGTGGCCATAGAAAAGGAATTTGTAACAGAAGCTTTGCCCGTAGGATTAATAGGCATGAACGCCGCACTGATGCAACAATACATTGAGTTTGTTGCCGACCGTTGGCTTAGTGAATTGGGTTACAGAACAGTGTATAACACCACCAACCCATTCGATTTTATGGAGATGATTTCGCTACAAGGCAAAACCAACTTCTTCGAAAAAAGAGTAGGCGATTACCAAAAGGCTGGGGTAATGAACACCAAAGAAACACAGGCATTTTCGCTGGAAGAAGACTTTTAGGGATGTATGATTTACGATTTTGGAATTACGATTTACAAGGCAGGATTTTTTTCAACGATTTAATTATTAACCCGGCGAAAACCGTTCCCAGATTGAGCGGCATTAGTCCCTTACGTACGGGATTCAGGTTTTGTGCTCCTATGAAACAATTCACACACTAAAAGAAAAGCAGAAGACAACTATAACCTCCATAATATATACACCATGACATTTGTAATTAAAAGAAGCGGCAAAC
>JAYUOV010000209.1:0-11143 GCA_043760535.1 Chitinophagaceae bacterium | reverse complement strand
AGAAATATTAAAGTAAAACAAAAAATATCAGGCCAATTTAAATCGCTTGAAAGTGCAAACGTGTTCGCAACACTCAGATCAATAATAGACACCACCAATAAAGCAGGTCAAAACATTTTACATGCATTGAAACTTATAGCTACTTTTAAGACTGAATAATTTCAATTCTTTTTTGCCATTTCAATTTGCCATCAATATATTTGATAGCAAAGTTTTATCATTCACCAAAACCCACTTTATGAAAAAAATTGGTTTCATGTTTGGCAAAGAGCGTTCTTTTCCTAACGCAATTATCGACCGTATTAACAGTAAAAAAGTGGAAGGCATTATAGCCGAGCCGGTACGCATCGATAAGGTGATGCAGGGTGAGCCGAGTGGCTACGCTGTAATCTTCGACCGTATTAGCCAGGATGTACCGTTTTACCGTGCCTATTTAAAAAATGCCGCATTGTGCGGTACTGCCGTAATCAACAATCCGTTTTGGTGGAGTGCCGATGAGAAATTTTTCAACAATTGTTTGGCTACTAAAATTGGTGTGCCCGTTCCTAAAACGGTTATTCTGCCATCCAAAGATTTACCGGACGATACAACTGATCAATCTTTCAGCAACCTTGCGTATCCGCTTGATTGGGAAGGTATTTTTGAATACATCGGTTTTCCGGCATACATGAAACCCTTTGCAGGCGGTGGATGGAAAAGTGTTTATCAGCTTAACAGTATGGACGAATTTTTTGAAAAACATGCCGAAACTGCACAACTTGTTATGATGCTGCAAGAAGAAATTAAGTTTGATGAATACTATCGGTGCTATTGCATAGGCGGAAAGCATGTACGCATTATGCCTTATGAGCCTCGTAATCCGCACCACTTGCGTTACGTAGCCGACTTTAAACCTACAGCCGAAAAATATGCCGAAATGGAAGGCATTGTTTTAAAAATATGCCAATACCTAGGCTACGATTTTAATACGGTAGAATTGGCTTTAAGAGATGGCGTTCCTTATGCTATCGACTTTTGTAACCCGGCTCCAGATGCTGAACTTACGAGTGTGGGTCAGGAAAATTTTGATTGGGTGGTAGAAACGGCTGCTAATTACGCCATTGAAAAAGCTTTGGCACAGGTAGATGCAAAAAATAACCTTACATGGGGTAATTATATTAAAAGCAGTGCTGCCGGAACGCCTCTTATTTAATGTGCCGATTAGCAAATTTGTAAATTTTCAAATGGCTTGATTGTATAATCAGTGTCAATTTGTTCTCATTTGCATATTTGCACATTCTCTCATTTGCAAATTTTTCTTATGATAAATTACAAGTCATTCACGTTGGGGGTGGAAGAAGAATACATGGTGATAGACCCTGCTACGATGGAACTAAAAAGCCATGAGCAGCAAATAGTATTAGAAGGGCAGAAGTTTTTAAAGGATAAAGTAAAGGCAGAAATGCATCAGGCCGTAGTAGAAGTGGGAACGGATATTTGTGCCAATGTGGACGAAGCATTTAAAGATGTGGCCGGCCTGCGTGGCAATATTGCCGAAATAGCCGGCAACCTAGGGCTTGGCATTGCAGCCAGCGGTACACACCCTTTCAGCCATTGGGAAAGCCAGCTGATTACAGACCATGTTAGATACAATGAACTTGTAAACGAATTACAGGAAGCAGCTCGTAGTAATTTAATTTTTGGATTGCACGTACATGTGGGCATGGAGAATAATGATATGGCCATGCACATAGCCAATAGTGCCAGGTATTTTTTACCACACGTGTATGCACTTAGCACCAACAGCCCTTTTTGGGAAGGAAGGCTCACCGGCTACAAATCTTTCCGCACTAAAGTATTCGACAAATTTCCACGTACAGGCATACCCGATTTTTTTGAGAGCTACGAAGCTTACGACCGCTATGTAAAACTGCTGATTAAGACAAAGTGTATTGACAATGCCAAAAAGATATGGTGGGATTTAAGGGTGCACCCTTTTTTTAATACCGTAGAGTTCCGCATTTGTGATATACCGATGACGGTGAACGAAACCATTGCTATAGCCGCATTGTTTCAGGCAATATGTGCCAAGCTGTACAAGCTCCGCAGTAAGAATATGAATTACATGATTTACTCCAGGGCCTTAATAACCGAAAATAAATGGCGGGCTGGCCGCTACGGTATCGATGGTAAACTAATAGACTTTGGTAAAGAAAGCGAAGTAAACACCCGAGACCTGATACTGGAATTATTAGACTTTATAGACGATGTGGTGGACGAATTGGGAAGCCGTCATTATATAAATTATGTACTTAAAATGCTGGAAAACGGCACTGGTGCCGACAGGCAACTAAAAGTGTTTGAACAAACCAATGGCGATTTAAAAGCAGTTACAAGCTATATTCATCAGCAGTTTTTAACGGTGTGAAAACCTTTTAAAACCGACGCACTATTTATAAAACAGGCTGTCTCATTTATTAGAGTCAGCCTGTTTTTTTGTTATCTATAGACATTGTTTCCCGGGGTATGTTACTGGTTTAAGTTGCCTGTTTCGCCAAATCAAAAATGGCTTCTGTAAGATGGTGCCATAAATATTTTTTCTTTTCTTCTTTTAATGCGGGTACAAAATTTTCTTTTCCCAATAAAAAAAATTGCGCAATTTTTTCTGCAATAGCAGCGGCATTTGGTTCGGCTATAAGCCCCACTTTACCATCTGGTACCAATGCCGGAAGGCCGCCTACATTGGTAACTACCATGGGTATTTCAAAATGGTAGGCAAGTGGTGTAACGCCACTTTGGGTGGCATTGCGGTAAGGCTGCACCACTACGTCGGCAGCGCATAAAAAATATTTCACTTCGCTATCTGGTATAAAATGGGCCCTAAGGTCCACTACATCGGCTATACCCAAATTTTTAACCTGATCCAGATAAGGTTGTGCGTCTTCGTAAAATTCTCCGGCTACTAGCAGCGAAAAATTTTGCAATGCCTGTTGCATTTTTAAGATGCTGATGGCTTCCAGCAATATATCCAAACCCTTGTATTTACGGATGAAACCAAAAAACAATAGTATTTTTTTTTCTCTATCAATTTTTAGATATTGCCTAGCCTCGGCAGTAGTTATGGCTTCGCCAAAATTGTCGTATAGCGGATGGCTCACCTGCTTTGCTGGCTTTATGGAGTCAAGGGATCTTAAATCGGCCATCACTTTTTCGCTCATGGTAACAAAAGCATCCACTGGCTTTATAAAGTATTTGGTAAAAGGCGTGTCGCCGGGCCGTTTTTCATGGGGAATAATATTGTCCGCAACGCACACCACTTTGGTATGGCCATTTTTTTTTGCCCTTCGTAAAATAGTGCCAAGGCATGGCCCCATTACCGGCAGCCAGTAGCGAACTATGATAATATCTGGCCGTAATTTTTTTAGATTGTTACCAACTGCAAGCCAGTTAAATGGGTTTACAGAATTGATACAAACCTTAATAGTAACATCGGCCGGAGCCGGTTCTGACGAATACTGTGTAGTGCCCGGAAACATAAAACCAGGATATTGTAATGAAAAAGTGTAGATGGTTACCGTATGCCCTTCGTATTGAAACTGCCTTGCTAGTCTTTCGTTGAAAGAAGCGAGCCCACCACGCAGTGGATGTGCCGGACCTATGATGATGATCTTTGCCATTTAGCTTGGATTTGATAGCAGCACGGATTTTGCGGGTTATTACTGATTTCCACAGATAATATTTTGTACTGTTATTATTTTAAGTTGTTTGTAAAAAGCTTACGCTTAAAAATGGGCTTTTCGCCAAAATTAAAAAGCAAAGCCACTTCTATTGTAGTGGCTTTAAAGTAATTAGATAGTTGTACTTCATGAGTTTTTTGCTAATTCGTTATCTGCATTTAATTTCAGAATCATAGTATTTTAAATTTTAATGTCTGCAAAATAATTTCTTACTTCAATATCATCATAATAAACATTAATAGCCTGCTGTTGATTGGCAGTTAGACCTTGTTTTCGCAGTTCAATTACAAATGCATTTTCATACACTTTCTTCAAAAAACCATATCCAAGCTGATTATAAACTTTGTAAAAACATTCAATAATAACTTTAGTTAAGTCCTCATTTAATAGCATTATTCTCAGTTTATCAATCAAAATAGTAATCAGTGTAAATCCGTTACCAACCGTAAAATTCGTGCTGCTATCCTTCTTGTCAATCAATTCCCAATTTCTCTTCCACGCCATACACATTTCTGTCTTGTGCATTTCTTACAACCAATTCTGCAAGAAAGCCGGCAAGAAATAACTGAACACCAATAACCATGGCTACCAGTGCTACATAAAAAGCAGGCTTGTTGGTAATGGCAAAACTGTCGCCGTAAATAAATTTAGAAACAATGAGATAAGTGCTAAAACCAAAGCCAAGCAAAAAGAATAAGCTACCCATTAAACCAAAAAACTGCATAGGTTTTTTACCATATCGGCCTACAAATAAAATACTGGCAAGGTCTAAGGGGCCATTAATAAATCGGCTAAGGCCAAACTTTGAAACGCCAAATTTTCGGGCTCGGTGTTCTACCACTTTTTCGCCTACTTTTTTAAAGCCCGCCCATTTAGCCAATACCGGTATGTAGCGGTGCATTTCGCTATACACTTCAATGCTTTTAACCACTTTATTTTTGTAGGCTTTTAGCCCGCAGTTCATATCGTGGAGCTTAATGCCACTCATTTTTCGGGTAATAAAGTTGTATAGTTTAGAGGGAATGTTTTTGGTAAATGTATTGTCGTGGCGAATTTTTTTCCAACCGCTTACAATGTCGTAACCTTCTTCCATAATCATTCTGCGTAGTTCTGGTATTTCATCGGGGCTATCCTGCAGGTCGGCATCCATGGTAATAACCACGGCACCTTTTACAGCTTTAAATGCCTCGTTAAGCGCTGCACTTTTGCCGTAATTCCGCTGAAATTTAATGCCTTTAATAGAAAGGTTTGCACTCCGTAGGTTTTCTATTACTTCCCAACTGTTATCGGTGCTGCCATCATCTACAAAAATTACTTCGTAACGCAATTTATTTTCATCACAAACACGGTGTATCCATGCCGATAATTCGGGTAATGATTCTGCTTCGTTTAAAAGTGGGATGACAATACTGATGTCCATTAAAGACCTTGTTTTAGATTATCCGAGTGGATTTGCATTTGGATTTTTCTTTGCAACTACCGCTCCAGCTAAAGAAGCTACAGCTCCTACAATTAAGAAAACGATGAGTGTACCACCTGCTGTTATCATTATAAAATTATTGCTAACACCAGCTACTATTTTATCAAGTTGTTCACTATTTTGACCTGGCTGTTTGGGTTGTTTTCCAATTTCATTTCTCATAATCGCAATAGACTGTTCCTTTATTTCTGGAAAAATAAATTTAAGTGACAATGCCAGATACAAAATAAAAAGACACGTAACAATAGCCGTAACTTTAAAACCATGGGCAAATACATTACCGAAGCTAACATTGCCATCTTTTTGTTTAGCATAACCCATACAGGCCCATATAATACCCGCAATTATCAATATATACTGTACCCATCCAAATTTTTGGGCTTTTTCTATTCCTATAACAGAGGTATATACTGCAAATGCAATTATCGCTAGTACAATTATGACTCCTTTAATAATCGGTGACATGATTTTTTTTTCCATTTTATTTTTTTAATCGTTCAAAAATAGCCGTTTCCCACGTACAGTGCCGATTACTTTTCCGCCCATTGTTTTGCCTATAAAAGCATTATTACTGCAAAGCGATTGTACCTGCTTTTTAGAAAATATATTTTCTGTTGCGGTGGCAAATATTGTAATGGAAGCTGCTCCATTTTTAATATCAATGGTAGGGGTTTTTAACCCAAATATTTTTCTGGCATTATCTGTAAATAAGGCAGCCAATTGCTGTGATGTAAGTTGGGGTAATGCCTGCATCACCGCACCGGCACTACTTTCCAGGCCTTCCATACCGTATTGAGCGTATTCAAATTCGCACACCTTGGCATCATAATCCTGTGGGTAATGGTGGCTGCTGATGCAATCCACAGTACCATCCAATACCGCAGCCTTTAAAGCATCCATGTCAGCATTGGTTCTTAATGCAGGGTTTACCTTCAGGTTGGTATCGTAGCCACCCAAATTGTCGTCGGTAAAACTGAGGTGGTAGGGAGTAACACTACAAGTAATTTGTAAGCCTTCGGCTTTGGCCTTGCGTATAATTTCAATCCCAGCAGCAGTAGATATGCCAGTTAGGTGCAGCCTGCTTTGGGTATAGCGAAGCAGTTCTATATCCCTTGCTATCATCAAGCTTTCTGCAATGGCTGGTTTGCCGGGCAGGCCGAGTTGGGTACTAACGATGCCTTCATTTATCAGGCCGTTTTTGCTTATCGAAACCTCGTCGGGTATCTGGATAATAATGCCATCAAATGCCTTAACATACTGCAACGATTTAAGCATTACCTGGCCCGATTGTAATGGATTCCAGCCATCTGTAAATGCTATGGCGCCGCTGCTTTTCATATCGTACATCTCGGCCAGTTCTTTACCCTCGCAGTTTTTGGTAATGGCACCTAGGGGATGAATGGCCGCAGGTAGCGATGCCGATTTTTGCACCACATATTCTATCTGGCTTTTGCTGTGCAGGCATGGACTTGTGTTGGGTACTACAAACACATCAGTAAACCCACCGACAGCTGCAGCCATGGTGCCAGTTTCTAATGTTTCTTTATGTTCTGCTCCGGGGTCGTTAAACTGGCAAAAAACATCCACCCAGCCTTGCGAAACATACAGATTACAGGCTTCTATTATTTCATCCGCATCCTCCAGAATGAAAGTGGCAATGGAAACAATGATTCCGTCGATAATAAGAATGTCTTGCGTTAGTCCGTTAAAAGGCGATGATGGGTCAGCTATGGTAGCTTGCTTAATGAGTAGCTTCATGTATAAAGTATTCCCGTAATAAATCTGGAATAGTATGACGAAGATAATAGGTTTGGGTACAAAAATGACAGTCCGTCAAATAGTACAATCCGTGTTTCCATCACTCATCGGAAACAACTATTTTTGCAACTATGACAGCAGAGCAATTAAAGTATATGAAGGACCGTGTAGTGGTCTTGAGGGGGTTTCTTTGACGTGGCCCACAGAGAAGCTAAAATAGCAAACGACAAACAACTATCCATGGCGCCCGGCTTTTGGGACGATAATGCCAGAGCCACTTCCATTCTTAAAGAAACCAAACAGAACGAGTATTGGGTAAATATGTACACCAGCACAGAAATGCTGGTAGATGATTTTGCTGTGCTTTTTGAGTTTTGGAAAGAAGGGGAGGAGACAGAAGAAAACGTACGACTGGCCTACGATGCAGCCCTTGCTGCTATAGACGATGCCGAGTTTAAAAGCACCCTTAACCAGCCTGAAGACGAAATGCCGGCCGTGTTGCAAATAAACAGCGGTGCCGGTGGAACCGAAAGCCAGGACTGGGCCGAAATACTCCTTCGTATGTACCGCATGTATGGCGACAAGCAAGGCTGGACGGTGAAGGAAGTGGACTTTCAGGAAGGTGATGGTGCAGGTATTAAAAGTGCCACACTTGAATTTGAAGGCCCGTTTGCCTACGGTTTTCTTAAAGCTGAAAGCGGTGTTCACCGGCTGGTTCGCATTTCTCCTTTCGATAGCAATGCCAGGCGGCACACCAGCTTTGCAAGTGTATATGTATATCCGCTGATAGACGATACCATCCAGATAGAAATTAATCCGGCCGATGTAAAAATGGAAACCAGCCGCAGCGGAGGCGCCGGTGGCCAAAATGTAAATAAGGTGGAAACCAAGGTGCAGCTAACCCACCTACCAACCGGAATTGTAGTAGTGTGCCAGCAAGACCGCAGCCAGCTTGGCAATCGGGAACTGGCCATGCAAATGCTCAAAAGCCGCCTATACGAAATAGAACTCCAGAAACGCAATGCCCTAAAAGATGCTGCCAACAGCAGCAAGAAAAAAATAGAATGGGGCAGCCAAATACGCAGCTACGTCTTTCATCCGTACAAGATGATCAAAGATCACCGCACCGATTATGAGGTAGGCAATGTAGGCCCAGTAATGGACGGCGAACTCGACGGATTTATAAAAGCATATTTGATGAATGCGAAGGAAGAAGAAGGGGTGAGTTAAAAGAATTATAGGCCAGGCATTTGTGCAACTATTTGGCAACATTGGCGACGCACTCTTAATACAGCAATATTTAATATTGCGCTTTCCCTCTCTGAAGGAGAAGGTGCCCGAAGGGCGGATGAGGCTTCTATTGGGCTTTTATCGGTAAGTGTAAAACACATTATTATAGATTTTTATGGAAACTTCTAAACCATTTTTACAAAAGCGGATTTTTTGGGATGTTGATTTTGAATCAATTGATTATCAATCTAAAGGTAGCTGGGTTATTGAAAGGGTTTTTGAACGAGGCGATGTAGACGATATCAGACAAGTAAGAAGATTTTATGGCGATCAGAAAGTAATCGATAGTTTAACACAGGCTAAATGGCTTCGTTACGACATATTTGTTTTCGTAAAAAACATTTTTAATTTAAAAGCAATCGATTTTAGATGTTACATGTTGAAACAGTCGAAGGAAATACCCTGGACATATTAAAAAAGCTTCTCCAAATTGATGCTTTATTGGATTTTAATTTAGTTGGTGGTACAGCTTTGTCATTAAAATACGGACACAGGAAGTCTATTGATTTAGACCTCTTTTCATCAACTGATTTTCTAAATGAAGAAATATATAATAGCGTATTAAAGGTTTTTCCAGATTTTAGTTGTGGCAGCCTTCGTAATCCAATCGGAGTGTTTGGGTTTATCGAAGATTTAAAAATTGACCTTGTTAAATACACTAAATTTCCCATTATAAGACCAATTGAAATCTTTGAAGGGATTCGTTTCTATTCTGATGAAGACATAAGTGCGATGAAGATTTTTGCAATTTTGAAAAGAGCTGTAAAGAAAGATTTTTACGACTTGAGTTTGCTGTTAGATAAATACGGCTTGGAAAATATCATTGACTGGTACAATGAAAAGTACCCAAATAATCAAATGATGATTTCTATACCAAATGCCATTGTGTATTTTAATGAAGCTGAAGAAAGTGAAGACCCCAAAAGTTTAAATGGGAACAGTTGGAAAAAAATTAAGCAGAACATCAACAAACACGTAAATTTTTTTTTAAAATAACCAACCATATGCAATACGGCGATTTCCATTACCCATTACCAACCAATGAACCGGTACTAAACTATGCACCGGGAAGCAAAGAAAAAGACTTGCTAAAAAAAGCATTGGCCGAACTTAAAAGCCAAACCATTGATGTGCCCATGTACATCGGTGGCGACGAAGTGCGTACCGGCAAATTGGTGCCAATGCACCCGCCACATGAACGCAACCACTTGCTCGGAAATTTCCATACAGGCGATGCCAGCCATGTAAAAAAAGCCATAGCGGCAGCCCTAAAAGCCAAAGAAGGCTGGGCCAATATGAGCTGGGAAAACCGGGCCAATATTTTCCTGAAAGCGGCTGACTTGCTGGCCACCAAATACCGGCCATACCTCAACGGTACCACCATGCTAGGCCAGAGTAAAAATGCCTATCAGGCAGAGATAGACAGTGCCTGCGAACTAATAGATTTTCTACGGTTTAACGTTCATTTTCTAAGTAATATATACCGTCAACAACCCATCAGCAGTCCTGGAATGTTTAATCGCATGGAGTACCGTCCGTTAGAAGGATTTGTACTGGCCATTACACCTTTCAACTTTACCGCAATAGCCGGTAACCTGCCCAGCAGTGCAGCCATGTGTGGTAATGTAGTAGTGTGGAAGCCTGCCAATACACAGGTGTACAGTGCCCAGATGATCATGAAGATTTTTAAGGAAGCTGGCCTGCCGGATGGTGTTATTAACTTGATTTATGTGGATGGCCCCACCATTGGCCAGGTATGTTTTAATAACAAAGATTTTGCCGGGGTACACTTTACCGGCAGCACCGGCGTGTTCAATAATATGTGGGAGACTATTGGAAAGAACATGGCCATGTACAAAAGCTATCCAAGGATTGTTGGGGAAACAGGCGGTAAAGATTTTGTAATAGCCCACAAAAGTGCCGACCCCGATGTGGTGGCCACAGCCCTTGCCCGTGGTGCTTTCGAGTATCAGGGGCAAAAATGTTCGGCAGCTTCTAGGGCGTATATACCTAGTAACCTTGCAGTAAAAATTAAGAAGAAACTGGTGGCCCAAATTGAAAGCATGAAAATGGGAACAGTGGAAGACTTCACGAATTTCATTAATGCTGTTATCGACGAAAAAAGTTTCGATAAACTAAAAAAGTATATTGACAAGGCAAAAAAAGACAGTAAAGCCAGTATTTTAGTAGGCGGTAATTGTAATAAAAAGGATGGCTTTTTTATTGAACCCACTGTAATAGAAACCACCGACCCAAAGTATGTAACCATGTGCGAAGAACTGTTTGGCCCGGTATTGACCATTTATGTGTACGATGCCAACCAGTTTGAAGAAACGCTAGAATTGCTCGACAGCACAAGTCCTTATGCCTTAACGGGTGCCGTTATATCTCAAGACAGGGCGGCCGTAGAACTGGCCACTAATAAACTGCGGAACAGTGCCGGTAATTTTTACATTAACGATAAACCAACTGGCGCCGTAGTAGGACAGCAGCCATTTGGCGGAGCAAGAGCCAGTGGTACCAATGACAAAGCAGGTTCCATCTTAAACCTTTATCGCTGGCTAAGTGCCAGAACGATTAAAGAAACCTTTAACCCGCCAACAGATTATAAGTATCCGTTTATGGAAGAGGCCTAATCCGTCTGAACCAAGATTTGAGTTGATTATTTGAATTAAAAAGCTAATAGAAAGAGGTCGCACATTTTACGACCTCTTTCTATTAGCTACGATTGATTTAATCCTACGAAATCAATTAATCTCAGAACTCCTTACTCTTCGCAGTTTTGATTGCGTAGTTTTTCTTTTTTGAACCCAGCGAAAGCCGTGCCCTGATGGAGCGACATTGGCGACGCTCCGTTCAACTGATTGCTACTATCAGGTATTTAGATTGCGAATAACAG
>JAYUOV010000208.1:0-3879 GCA_043760535.1 Chitinophagaceae bacterium | reverse complement strand
TTTTTGAATATAGTTTAGCCCTCTTAAGTCTGACATGGCTGTGGCTTTCATCGCTTTATAAGCTCTTTGAGCATCAAATGATTTGAATCCTTTTAAATATGCTTCTGCAATTATTTGAATACTACTAATACCTACCATAGTGCCTGTTTCATTAGCATTTAAATGCCATATAGGTAAATGTTTTTGCTCATCAAAAATCGCAAGCATACTATTAATAAAGTCTCCAATACGATCTGGGGTTACTAGATTTAAAAGGGAATGTTGTGCTCGATAAGTATCCCAAGTAGAAAAAATAGAATAATTATTGAACTCATTTTTTAGATGACTTTTTTTATCGGAACCTAAATAGTCTTTATTAAAGTCGTTAAATAACGAGGGATGAATCATGGAATGAAACATAGATGTATAAAAAATCCTTTTATCTTTTATGCTACTTGTTTGTATTTCTATTCGAGATAATTCTTTATTCCATTGATCGTCTGCTTTTTTTACAATATCATTGAAATTCCAATGAGGTATTTCAGCATCAATATTAGCAAGCGCATTTTCAGTACTAACTGGAGAAATGCCAACTTTTATTTGCACTAAATCATCAGCATCAAAATCAATAACCGCTTTAAGCGCAGTCCCTTTCATAGATTTTCCTTCTACTTTTTTTGTGCCATTGTATAGTCTTAAATCCTTCAACGGCTTAGAGGAAACGATTGCAAAAAAAACTTTTTGATCTTTAGCCCAGCCAGTTGAAAAGCGATAGCCTTTCAAAGTGTACTCGTCTATCTGTTCCAAAAAAGTATTGGTGCTTGAATCATTGATACCTTCTTGAAGGTCAATGATTATATGTGCTTCTTTCCCTTTTGGAAAACGATACTGATGAAATCCCACTCGTTCAGAAGCCGTTAATTCTACTGAAACTTCATTATCCATTTTTACAGCATAATATCCTGGTTTTGAAACTTCGTTCTTATGATTAAAGCTGCTTAAATAGCCATTATGCGGAAATGCTTGCTGCCCTTTATTCAATATCACATCTCCTACTATGGGCATAAAAAGCACATCAGACAAGTCGCCAATACCTGTTCCACTCATGTGTAAGTGAGAGAACCCAATGATAAGACTATCTGAATAGTGATAACCAGAACACCAATCCCAACCCTTATAAATATTGTTAGGACCCAGTTGAACAGCTCCAAAAGGTACACTGGCTCCAACAAATACATGACCATGCCCACCTGATCCAATTAATGGGTCAACAAATTGAGTAAGTTGCTGTGCTTTCAATTCATTAGAAGAAATGAAGCATAGCATTAAACACAAAATGTCTTTTAGTAAATAGAGTTGTAGAAATTTTTTCAGTTTAAACATTTATTTTTTTTATTTATTACATTCTTATTTTCTGACTTTTCAAATTGTATTCCAGATACAATATCTATATTCTGATCATCTATAGTTAATACCCTTATTACATATTCAAGATATACATTAAAGTTTGGTGCAAATTTAAAATCATAAGAAATTTTAATTTTACCGTTCTAACAAATAGGATCATTGGGTGTAAGATTAAGAGTGGTACGTTTTTCAGGTATTACTTCGCGACTGGAAAATTGTAATCCATAGGACTGGCTGAACAATTCACGCCAGATTAAAAGCAACCAAATTGTGAGAAGTAAAAATTTATTCATTAGCAATCTGACCGTTGGTACGCAAAATACTCTATTCCAATAACAAAATAATACATAACTGGCTAGATTTTTATGAAAGGCAGTTAGCCTAATAGTACTAAACTACTTCGTTTTTTACCAAAAGAAAAGGAATGCTAGAGATGTATATTTTTTAACCATAAAATTTATTTTTTAGCTCATAGTTTTTGAGTTTAAAATTAGTTCAATAAAACAATAAGAACATTGGTATTTAACCTCTCCGCTTTTACCCCCAAAAGATTGATATTAAAATGATTGCCTAATATCTTCCTGTATAAGATTAAGATATTCCTTAACAAGTAATTACCCTAAAATTATGAATATTTTTAATGCAAGATGAAGGAAAAACAGAGAGATGTATCTTTTGTTTGGACTACTTTAATACCACTGAATTTTATGGTTGTTACTTAAATACAAAAGCTTGCTTACGCTTTAATGAAGGTAGAACGTTTGCAATGCTCAATAAATACGGGTTAAAGTGGTTCAGGAATTGTTCTGTTAAATGCACTAAAGTAAAAATGGGTTTGGTTTTATCTTTAATCCAGAAGTATCTGTAAAAAAGTTGCCAGATTATAAACGGAGTAACAACCCCTGTAATAATTTACTTAGAATACCATCTGCTTTACCTGCAACGGCTATAATCTCAGCTATATCTACAGCCTGTAAATTATCAGGATCACATTCGTCTGTTATTACACTTACAGCAGCACAAGCTAGGCCTATATGGTTTGCAACTATCACTTCTGGCACCGTACTCATGCCTACCATATCTGCACCAATACTCCGTAAATGGCGGTATTCGGCTCTTGTTTCTAGGTTGGGGCCAGCAACTGCTACGTACACGCCTTTCTTTAAATCCACATTCATTTCGGCAGCTACTATGGCTAATAGTTGGTTGAGATGGTTATTATATGGTTGGCTCATATCTACAAAGCGATTGCCAAAAGCAGCATCATTTAAACCACGTAATGGGTTTTCGGGTTGCTGATTAATATGGTCATCTATTAAAACAAGGTCACCTTTTTTGTAATTCGGGTTCATGCCGCCGGCAGCGTTACTTAATAACAGGTGTTGGATGCCTAAGGCCTTCATTACCCGTACCGGAAAAGTAATTTGCTGCATACTGTAACCTTCGTAATAATGAAAACGGCCCTGCATGGCTATTACCTTTATGGAACCAATTGTGCCTATCAATAACTGTCCTTTATGAAACTCAACTGTGGCTATTGGAAAGTGGGGAATATCATGATATGGAATGGCATGTTCCACTTCCATTAAATGTATAAACGAACCAAGACCCGTACCCAAAACGATACCTACTTTTGCATCGGTAAAACCTTTCGATTTTAAAAATTCAGCTGTTTCTGCCACTTTTTTCAGCATGTGTTCCATAATCTTATTTTAAAATATTTGAACCATAAAACTACTACTTTAGCTACGGCATTCCTATAAAAAAATATATGTAAGAAAATCTTTTAAAAGCTAAACTTTTCCTGCTTCATTTTGATAAGTGAAGGATCAAATAAAATGGCTCTGTCGCAGATTTCACGGCCTTTGGCTATTTTGCCAGCTTTCTGCCAGGCCATGCCTATCATGTAGAGGGCACGGTAATTTGTTTCATCTATGGCTATTACTTTTTCCCACATATCACATGCCTTATCGTATTTCTCGTTTTTGTACCAGGCTTGTGCTATCAAGTACGTTACATAGGGGTCGTTGGGCTTTTTAAGCAATAACGCTTCAAGGGTGGCAATGCCTGTTTTAAAGTCTTTAGTATTTATCTGGGCCATTCCAAGGTTTTCCTGGTAGGCTAAATCTTTAGACATTCCAAGAGCCGCCGCTTTTTCGAAGCCTGCAATAGCATTGGTGTAATCGCCTAAACCAAAATAAATCATGGCCAGTTCGTACACATACATGTATTTGGTTGGGCTGCTATTAATGGCCTGCTGGTAAAGCGGCATTGCTTTTTTGTAATTGTTACTTTCTACATAGCACCTTGCCAATTCGTAGGCGGCTTCACCGTTTGCCGGGTTTTGCTTTAGTACAGATTCAAATGCTAAGATGGCTTTACCATATTCTTCTGTTTCTAAAAAGGTTTTGGCTAATCGTAAATCTGTAAATTCAGACGGGGAATATTTACTGAGTTGGGTAAGATGGATGGCAGCTTCCGGAAATTTCTTGA
>JAYUOV010000207.1:0-3912 GCA_043760535.1 Chitinophagaceae bacterium | reverse complement strand
CTTCTACAGACTTCAACCAATCAATCAACCAATCAACCAATCAACTAATCAACCAATCAACCAATCAACTAATCAACCAATCAACCAATCAACCAATCCTTGGCATTACTAACCCTCACTTCAGACATTGGCTTGCAGGATTATCTGGCAGGTGCCATTAAAGGGCAACTTCTTTCTATACATGCCGAATTTACACTAGTAGATATTTCGCATAGCATTACCCCTTTTAATTATTCGCAGGCTGCATATATAGGCCGTAACAGTTTCTGGCAATTTCCGCCATATACTTTTCACTTGTTACTGGTTAATTTGTTCGAAACATACCCCAATCATTTATTACTTGCTTACCACAACCAACAATACATTGCATGTGCCGATAATGGTTTACTAAGCCTCATTTGCGATGGCAGTCCGCAACAGGTAATCTCTATACCAATAGAAAAGGCTATACCAAAAACCACCCTAAACTGTACCAAAATACTTGGCCAAACCATTAAGGCTTTGTTAGATGGCACCCCTTTTCACCAACTGGGAAAAGAAACAGAAGAGATAGTTACCGTAAATGCACTGCAGGCCAATTATGGCGAAAACTGGCTGGAAGGCCAGATTATCCACATCGATCATTTTGAAAATGTGGTGATTAATATTACCCGAGACGTTTTTGAAAAACATAGAAACGGCCGCAAATTTAAACTTATTTTTACCCGAAACGAAACCATTACCAAAATTAGCGAAACATACGCCGATGTGGCTCAAAATGATAAACTGGCCATGTTTAACTCGGCAGGCTATTTAGAGATAGCTATTAATAAGGGCAATGCTGCAGGGCTTTTTGGTCTCCTGGTTTTTAAAAATGAAACGCAAGCCGTCTTTCAGCAAAGCAGGCTTTTTTATCAAAAAATTAGAATTTTTTTTGACTGATGATTTTTTTTAAATGAAGAAAAATCATTGATGGAAAGTTATTAATAAATGTGTCAATGAAATATTCACCATTGAATATTAGAAAAATGACAACTTACAACTGGAGCATTATTATAGTAAGCTTTCGTAAATTGCACCCCTAATATTTTAACCAACTTATTTTATAATATGATTACCAGAATAGTACGCTTAACTTTTCTACCAGAACATAACGAAACATTTATAGACATTATGCAGCGTCACCACCTGCTTATCAGGGATTTTAAAGGCTGCTACGATCTTAACTCTTACCAGGATATAAAAGACAGTAACGTATTTTTTACCATCAGCATTTGGCAAGACGAAGCAGCCCTAAACGAATACCGGCACAGCGATTTTTTTAAAACCCTTTGGGGTAAACTAAAACCCATGTTTGCCGATAAGGCAATAGCACATTCTATGAGCGTAATGTGATTTCGAATGGGTGATTTTTTATTCTCGGGGCTTTAAATCTCAAAACTTTTTTTGTAGTGAATGCATACAAACCTATACCCATTTTACTACGGCCATTTCAATGGCTGTATAGTATTTATGGGCTGGTTACGTTTGTGCTTATAATGCTGGTAATTTTTCCGCTGGTAATTGCATTTGCTCCGCTTGGCAGGGTTAAAGGTGGTAATTTGGTAAATGACCTGTGCAGAGTTTGGGGCAATATATGGCTGCCACTTATTGGCATTTTTCATCGCAATATTTATGAAGCACCCATAGAAAAAAACAGGCAATATGTTTTTGTGGCCAACCATATTAGCTATATGGATATACCGGTTATTTTTCAGGGTATTAGAAAAAAGCATTTCAGAATTTTAGCAAAAATTGAAATGAGTAAAATACCATTATTCGGCTTTTTGTACCGCAATGCCACCGTAATGGTAAACCGTGGCGATATGGCCAAACGTAGCAAAAGTATTATGGAACTAAGGGCGTTTATGAAGAACGATATTTCTATTTTTATTTACCCCGAAGGCACTTTTAACGAAACCGACCAACCGCTAAAAAGCTTCTACGACGGGGCTTTTCGCCTGGCAATAGAAACTGGAACGCCCATAAAACCGGTTGTGTTTTTAGATACTTTAAAAAGGCTGCATTACAAAACCATCCTTGGCCTCAGCCCCGGCAAATCCAGAGCAGTAATACTACCGGATATTAGTGTAGAAGGCATGGAAATGAAAGACATTGCCATTTTAAAAGAACGCACTTACAAGGCTATGGAAGATTGTATTTTAAGGTATAATAGTTAATGGGTAGATGTGTAAATATGCAAATGGGCAAATATGCAAGTGCACAAATGTAAGAACTGTGCTAAAGAGCAAATTTCATATCAACGGTACAAATGCATCGGTGAACAATGTTGACTCGCAATGGTACAAAAATTATATTTCCAAAACCTGCTGAAAAAATTAGATATCATACATCAGAAATCATTTCTTGTCTTCCCTCTTGGTCCCCGCATACAATTCATACTCCAACAATCGGCAGTCTATTTTGCTAGTATAAAATTCTATTCTGCGTTTTGGTTTCAGGCCTATTTTTTTAGCAAGATCTAGGTTGCCGGTAAAAATATAGCCAGTATAGCCTTTGCATTGCTGCTTCATAAAATCGCCAATATCGCTGTAAGTTTTTTCTAGTTCTATCTCATCGCCTAGCCTTTCTCCGTACTCCGGGTTAAAATACACCACACCATTTTGCCCTTCGGGGATATTGGTTTTGGTAAAATCGCAAAGCTCAAAGTTTATTACATGCTCCACTCCGGCTGCTCCAGCATTCACTTTCGAAATATTAATGGCATCCTGGCTCATGTCGGATGCTTCTATAATTAAACCTTCCACTTCCACCACCTGATCTTTTATAATTTGCTTTTCTGCTTTGTAAAAATCTTCGTCAAAACCGATGATGTGCTTAAAAGAATAGTTATTGCGAAACAAACCTGGCCGCCTGTTTGTAGCCAGCAATGCAGCTTCTATGGCCACGGTGCCAGAGCCACACATCGGGTTTATAAAAGGCGATTTTCGATCCCACTTGGTAGCCAGTAATGTAGCGGCTGCCAATGCTTCTAGCATGGGGGCCCTGCCAGGAATTTTTCTATAACCATGCTTGGCAAGGGTTTCGCCGCTGGTATCTATAAAAATTTCGGCCAGTTCGTCCCGCCAAAATAAATGCACCACCGTCCTATCCAGGTGTGGGCCAGAGTTGGGGCGTTCCCCCGTTTTGTTTCTAAACCGGTCCACAATGGCATCCTTCACTTTTACATTGGCAAACATGGAGTTGTTAATGCTGGGATGATCCACATTACTGGTGATGGAAAAATAGCCATCATTTACAAAAAGTTCTTCCCAGGCTATATCGCTCAGCACATCGTACACCTGTTGTGGGTTATGGCATTCAAATTCTTTAATAGAGTACAAAACCTGGCTGGCACAGCGAATGTTGAGGTTTAGTTTGATACAGTCGTTCATGGAACCTCTCAGTTCCACATAAGTTTGAAAAGTACGAACGATGCTAAAACCCAGTTCGGCCACTTCCTGCTGTAGCATGGGCATCAGGCGTTTGTTACAGGTAATAATAATTCGGCTATCGGTAGTAAAAACTTGCATAATGTTGCAGCAAACTTACGTTATAGGTTTGGTCTTCCAACGGTTAGAAATTAGTTGAGTTATATTAAAATTATTGTTACCCCATTACCACCTATCCCCTCCCTTAAATAATCGAAATAAGAAAGGGCTGGCTCTCACCAGTCTTTCAATCTTATTAACAAAGTTTCGATGAGTAACAATTTTAATTGCAACCAATCCTTTGGGCTCATTTCAAAATCTGATGCTTACTTTACAGCATCCAATTTTTATTACCAAAAAATAGTTATGCACCGTTCCAGATTTTTATTTTTAGCCGTAGCCGACATAGGCATAATAGCCGGTTTTTTACCTTGGGAAAAAGTTTCGATACTTGGAGAAGTAT
>JAYUOV010000206.1:0-3935 GCA_043760535.1 Chitinophagaceae bacterium | reverse complement strand
TGGGTGGTGATAATTGCTGAATCGCTGAAAAAAAACAACCTTTTTACCCAAACAAATCAATGCTTAACTTGCGGCCATGCCTGCAATCAAATACATTTCCGTTATTATCTTAATGGTGTTAACATCCTGCAGTAGCAGCAACAATTACCCACCTGTAGAAAACCCGCTGGATGCAGGAAGGCAATTTATAGAAGCTGTATTTAAGGGTAATTTTAAACGGGCAAGTATGCTGCTGGTAAATGATGCCCAAAATAAAAAACTGCTGGAAGAAAAAATGGAAGAGCCTTTTTTTAACCGAAGCAGCAAGGATCGCAATGAGTTAAAACAATCGTCCATCACCATTCTTACTAACGAAAACGTGATAAAAGACAGCCTAACCATCATTAACTTTATTAACTCTTACGACCAAAAACCAGCCGTATTAAAAGTGGTAAAACAAAATGGTAGCTGGCTGGTAGATCTTAAATACACTTTTACCGGAAACCTGTAAGCATGATTAACACAACACATCTTTTACTGGTGGCACTTGGTGGCATGCTTGGCTCGGCATTAAGGTATGTAGTTAGCGTATTTATAAACACAAAAACAGCTTCAGTTATTTCCATTCCCTGGGGTACTTTTAGCGTAAATATTATTGGTTCTTTAACTATAGGATTAGTGTTTGGATACAGTATGCGCAGCGGCGGTTTAGAACAAAACTGGAGGTTGTTTTTAGCCACCGGCGTATGTGGTGGCTTTACTACATTTTCTGCTTTGAGCAATGAAAGTTTTCTGTTACTAAAAGAAGAACAATATGCACCGCTGATGTTTTATATTGCAGCAAGTGTGGTTTTTGGTATAGCGGCCACGGCTTTGGGTTACTGGGTGGCGAAGTAGGGTTGGGGTTAGTGGTTAAAAAAATAATCAATGTTCAATGTTCAACAAACAATGTTCAATAAAGGTAGGTTGAAATTTGAAAATTATTTGTTGAATATTGATTATTATAAAAATTAAAACATCATTCAAAATGGATTCAGTAACTACTACAGTGGCCCACCCATGGCATGGCGTACATTATGGCGATAATGCCCCACGCATAGTAAATGCCATTATAGAAATACCGCAAGGCAGCCGTGCCAAATACGAAATAGACAAACCAAGTGGCCTGTTAGTATTGGATCGGGTTATTTATTCATCGTTCTACTACCCTATTAACTACGGCTTTATTCCCCGCACTTATGGCGATGATAAAGATCCGCTAGATATACTGGTTTTGTGCAGCATTAATGTGCAGCCGCTGTGTATTATCGAAGCCAAAATAATAGGCGTAATGCAAATGATAGATGCAGGCGATGCAGATGATAAAATTATAGCCGTGGCCAACCACGATATGAGCGTAAACCATATTAACAACATAGAAGAACTGCCGCCACACTTTTTTGCTGAGGTTAGGCAGTTTTTTGAAGACTATAAGAAACTGGAAAACAAAACAGTAAACGTGCAAGAATTTGGCGATAAAACCACCGCTCTCAAAATAATCGAGAACGGTATAAACCTGTACAAGAAAACCTTTATCAGCCCCAAAATCAGCTATCCCGAAAAAACGATTGCTGTAAAAAGTAAATCGGTTAGGAAGCAATTGAAATAATTGGGTGAAGAAGTAACAGAGACATTTACAAATATCTGAAGGCTGGTCTGAAATGTATTACCCGCTGGCGGGGACTGCATTTGCCGAAGGCAAAAGCGGGGGTGGAATGCAGCTGCTTAAACCCAACTTAATGCAAACAATCTTTTTTATTACCAACACAAAAAGCTACAGCTACTATAAACCGGCTGTGGCTTTTTTCTTTGTTTTATTGATGGGAATGGCAACCATAACCAAAGGCCAATCTATAAACAAAGCAAGCCTTTACAGCCCTAAAACCCTGCAACAGGAACGCATAAAACAACAAGCAGGCTTATGGAAATATAGCATACTGCCACTGCTGCAATTAAAGCCAGACAGCACCAACGAACACCAGTTTAGGAGTGCCTTATGGGCCATTGGCCAGTTTATGCTACGCAACGATACCACCAAACAAATACTGGAAAAACTGTTTGCCCGTTATGATGCCATTGATACCGACACCAAAAGAGCTTTAATGGAAGTGGTGTATGGATTGTACAAGGGAAAATACATTAAAGAAGTACAAGCAAAATGGCAGGCCGAACCAAATGAAAAAGTGGCCTTAATGATGTTGATTCATTTATACGAAACCGATAAAAATTTAATAGACTCAAGTGCATTAAGTAGTAAAATTATTGTAGATTCATCTGCTAAAAACAGGCATTGGAAAAACAGCGATTTAATGCAAACAGCTATTAATTTTTACTTTCCAGAATTTAGAAAAGGATCTAAACTCAGCCTTACCGAACTCTTCCAACACCAGCAAAACCTCCGAACCAAAATCATTTATTCCATCCAACGAAAAAACCGAGATTACCCCGGCCTTGCTTTTATACAAAATGCTGATGGCAGTTTTGTAAAAGATGCCAAAGGCAAGCTAAAAACCTTTGTGCAACTGGCTCGGAGTGCCAGCAATCTGCCTTATTATATCACCAATGGCAGCACACCGCAAGGCATTTTTCGTATAGATAGTACCGATGTTTCCAATAATCAATTCATTGGCCCAACGCCCAATATACAGTTGCGGATGCCGAATGAAATTCCTGGTGATTCGTTTTTTATCCACCCACAACAACCCATTACAAGCGATAGCATTTACCTGCTGGAATACAATAAACTTTTGCCTGCAAAATGGCGAACAGCATCTATGCAGCAAAGCTATATCGCAGGCAAAGTTGGCCGCAGCGAAATAATAGCACACGGCACAACTATTGACCCAACCTTTTTTAAAGGCCAGCCATTTTACCCCTGCACCCCTACCCTCGGCTGCCTATGCGGCAAAGAAATTTGGAACCCAAAAACGGGCAAGTTGCTGCAAAGCGATCAATTGGATATGGTAAATGCTTTTCTCTCAACACCTGGTGCGGATGGGTACTTGTTTGTGGTTAATATCGATAACCAGCAGAAGGCTTTGGAGCCTTTGCAATTGCAGAAATTGGTAAAAGATTTTGAAACCAAAAAGAAAGCCATTACAAAATGAGTGGAATATTTTAAAGGCATAATTCTTTAGGTGTAAATAAAGCCAGTCTCAATCAGTTTTACCCACAACCTAAAACATATTACATGAAACCATTTCTGATTATTTGTATTACTATTTTGGCTTTTAACCCAGGTATAAAAGCACAAGACAGCACCAACAACCTACGATGCTTTCCTTTTGGTACCTCACTTTACAGGGCAAGGGTAAGTAGCGATGGCAGTAAGCTATCCTTACAAAATGTGTATTTCAACTATAAGGTTTTCGATTTGCAAACAGGCAAAATGATTGCCTTTGCCAAAGACAAAGATTGGAGCAATTTAATTGTTCCCATATTAGAGCCCAATGGCTATAATTTACCACAACCCTTTTCTATTAAAGAAACAGAAATTAGAGAAGGTAAAAGGCAGGATTATCTTTTTAAAGTGAAAGACTCTTTGGGAAATGTATTAACAGAGGTTTTGGAAGAAGATGCAACGAGGTATTCATTTGATAGCAAAAATGGCAATCTTGTTTTGGCTACCGGCAAAACCATTAGCCTGTACACGCCAGGCAAGAAAAAGAAAAAAATAGGCAAGGCGGAAAATAGAGGCGATGGCTACCCCGACACCTGGTCTTTTATAGAAGATGCTGTTTTTAGTCCGGATGGCCGTTATCTGGTTTCAAAAAAAGGATACATTACTGATATAAAGGAAGCAAAAACCTTACGGAATATTTTCGCAATAGACGATAGAAAAAGTTTAAAAACCTCAGGTTCACGGCCTTTTGATATTTCATTTAACCCAGAGAGCACCACCTGCACCGTATCGATAC
>JAYUOV010000205.1:0-3952 GCA_043760535.1 Chitinophagaceae bacterium | reverse complement strand
CTGATGATGATATCCGGTACCCATTCTTTTGCTTTTGCTACACCTTCTGCACCATTCTCTGCGGTAATAACCCTGTGGTCGTTTTGTACGCATTGTTTTATGTAACCACGCACATCGGGGTTGTCTTCCACTATCAGAAGCAGGGGCCTGCCATCTTCACCGGGTTCTGGTGGTTCCTCATTGGTGAATGCCATTGAAGTCTCTTTATTTACCGGTGGTTCATATTTGGGTAATGCTGGTTGCAACGGTGTAAATGGCAGCCTTACTTTAAAGGTGGAACCCACACCAACTGTACTTTCAACAGTTATGGTGCCCTGCATTAGTTTTACCAATTCCTGTACCAAAGCCAGGCCTATGCCGGTACCATCACTTTTACGGGTGATGGAATCGTCCACCTGGTAAAAGCGGTCGAAGATGCGGCTCAGTTCTGCTTCAGGTATGCCCAATCCATTGTCGCTTACACTAAAAACCATCTGTGTTGGTGCTGCACTTCCCGTGGTCTCAACCTGCAATAGCAATGTAACCCTGCCACCCTGTGGCGTAAATTTTATGGCATTAGAGAGCAGGTTAACAAGGATGGCCTGTATTTTATCATGGTCAAAAGCCATTGGTAACTTACTGTAAGTACTATGAAAATCAAGGGCTATGTTACGCAATGCAGCATAAGACCGAAGGGACTCCAACTGGTACTGTAAAAAGCCAGCAATATCGCCGTTGGTGCTGGAAAGCTGCAGTTTGCCAGACTCGAGTTTCGACAAATCCAGCAATTGATTTATTAAGTTGAGCAATTGCCGGCTGTTGCGTTGTATTGTTTCTCCTGTTTGCTCCACTTCCTTACCAAGTAGCTTTTCGCCTGAACTTTTTAGCCGGTCGCTCATACCCAGAATAACCGTTAGCGGTGTACGGAACTCATGGCTGATATTGGTAAAAAAACGAGTTTTAAAAGCGTCTATTTGCACCAGTCGTTGTGTTTCTTTTGCTGCCAGGTTGCGTCGCAACTGAAAGCGGTACACATAATAAATGCCTGCCGCCAGTGCAATGCCGGCCATTATCAGAAACCACCACCTGAGATACAATGGTGGCAGTACATACAGCTTAAAATGGAGTTCATTACCTGCCCAGGTACCGTCGGCCGATTGTGCCCTTATGAGCAAACGGTGCCGGCCCGTTGGTAAGGCAGACATGCGAAGCAAGGGCTCCGAGAGGGTGTTCCAGTCGGCATCTACACCTTCCAGCTTGTAAGAATAGGTTACCGATTTGGGTGAAAAGTAGTCAAGCAATGCAAATTCTAATTGAAAATAACGGTCGGAGGGCTGCATGGTAAATGCACCATCTGTGCCGCTGCTATCCACACCTGATGCCAGCAGTTCGGCGGTTCTGTTTTCCAAAATGGCAGAACCGCCAGAAAAGATTTTAAAGTCTGAAAGTACCAGCTTTGCTTTGGCATCATTACCACTAAAACTACTTCCTGCAGCTTGGTAAAAATCGTTTGGGTTAAATGCGGTTATGCCATTAAGCCCACCAAAATATAAAGTGCTATCCTCGCCCCGGCAATGCGATGTACGGTTAAACTCGTTTTGCCCCACACCATCTTTGGGCAGCCAGGTACGGCGTACCGTAAGGCTTTTTTTATCGAACTGGGCAATGCCCAAATCAGTGGGTATCCATAAATGTTCGTGACTGTCTTCATACAAGGCATATAGTACATTGTTTAGCAGCCCGGCTTTCCGTGCAAATAGCTGTTTGTCGCCGGTCTTCGGGTCCCAACGCATCAATCCGCTGCCGCCGGTGGCCAGCCAAAAAATACCGTCTGCATCTTCGTAAAAATGGTTGAAAATATCTACAGGCATTTTGAATTCACCTTCACCGCCCGTCCAGTATCGTTCTGTAATCCGGCCATCGGCCGTCATTTTATACAAGCCATTGCTGCCGCATACCCAAATATCGCCGGCATGGCCACGGCCAATATGTACAATATTCGCTTTTCCAAATTCGGGAAAACGGCTGGTAACGGGAGATGAAATTTGCTTGCTAACCGTATTGAAAAATACAAGCCCCCAGTTTAGCGATACCCACAATTGCGATGGACTGGCAGGAAAAATAACAAAGGCCAGATCGGTATTGAGTGCGGCACTTTCTATCACCCGGCCAGTAGCCGGATCTGCCTGTTCAATATTTCCTCCGGATCTGCCATATTGCAAATGAATGCTCCATAGCTTATTGTTGTTATCAAAGGCCAGTCCATAACCGGTACCATTTTTTCGTTCAAAAAAGATATTACCAGTGTTCAGCATTACGCCATTTAATCCACCGGAGGCACCTTCGGTATTTACCCAAAGCCGCCCGTCTTTTTGTACCATACTGCGGCAGGCAATGCCCCTGCCTTCCATAGCCGCGTTATTATACAGGTACCTGCGAAAATGGTCTTTCTTTATTTCAATCAATTCTACCCCAAAGTCGGTACCGAGCCAAATGCCGCCGTTACGGTCGCGGAGGTATGTGGCAATATACCTGTTGTTAAATGTGGGAAAACGAGCCAGCAGATTCAATAATGTATCGCCAAGCTGGTTAAAAACTGCAGCTTCATTTAACCACAATACTTCTTTTTCCAGTTCAAGTAAAAGCATCTGCTCATCCAACCCTTTTCTAGCTTCGGCAAGCCGAACCTGTAGCATCTTTTTTTCAGCACCCGCTGTTATCTCCCAATAAATAGAATGCTTCAGGGTATTATCCAACTCTACTGCAAATACACTATTCCCCTTCTGGCTACCACCAAACATTGTGTGCAGGTTATTGCCATTGGTTCCCTTGTGAAGCCGCAATAGTTTTCCGGTGATATCAAATTCTGCAATCTGGTCTGTTAGGTCATTATTTAATTTACGACCTATCACTCCGCCCTGTGGAGTTACCAATCTCAATTCCAGTTGGTTAATGGAAGGTGTTATCACCTGTTTCCAGCCTTCATCAGGGTGCCAGCTTATCCAGCCGCCTGGGTTGCGGGTGCCAAAAAAAAGCGTTCCTTTTTTAACCTTACCCAAAGGGGCACCTTCGTGTTGGTATCGCAAGCCAGAAACATTAAAATTTTTAAGTAGTAATGGTGGCTTTGCCTTGATGTATAGTTCTAAAGGTATAGCCCTGTCGGCAACCGGATCAAGGATATCTATAGCACCAATATTGGAAAATGCACCATAGGTATCCATGTGTATGAGCCATATTTTACCTGCTGCATCTTCCAGCATCCAATGCACAGCATCGGCACTAAGCCCGTTCTCTGCCTTGTTGTAAATTTTAAACCGTTGCCCATCGTACCGGGCCACGCCACCAAAAGTGCTTATCCAAATAAACCCCCTGCTGTCTTGTATCATACAACTAACTGCCCTGTTGGGCAAGCCATCTTCCATACCAAAGTGCCTGGCTGATGCCTGGAAATTTTGTGCCGGGCAATAAATTATTACCATTAAGAAAGCAATACAGATAAGGAGGCGTTTCAACGGGTGTACAGGTATGGGTTTTAAGACAGTAAAAATAGGCTTCGTTTTTTATTAAGAAACCAAAACAAACGATTATATGGTTTTGTAAAAAAACAGGGCAAGAATAGTGTTTGGTGTAAAACAATGGTATGAAACCCCATTGCTAATTTGCAAATTGCCTGTAATGAAGGTTTGATAACCTTGTAACAAAAAGGCTATGCGGCTTGTACTAAAACGCTATATTTTGCACTCTCCAAATATTAATAGCTGAATTAAATTAATAATGTGGCTATAATCGAAACAAGCATCAAATAAGTGGTGGGTGAAAACGCCAACCAAGGTGGAAATAAAAACAAACTTTTAAATGAATATTGCTAAAGTAATTTTTAATGACTATCCGCAATTTGGTTTAAGTTTTATACCAAGGTTTTTCTAGCGCTGCTACCATTAATCTCTCAAATAAATTGATCCCGAAATATCTT
>JAYUOV010000204.1:0-11485 GCA_043760535.1 Chitinophagaceae bacterium | reverse complement strand
TATGAAGGGCTGCCTCATTTTTATTGGCATAATTATATTAAGCTGTACACAAGGCTATTGCCAGTTTCGAAAGTATTCTAACGAGTTTTTAAATATCGGTTCTGGTGCTAGGGGCATGGGCATGGGTGGTGCGCAAGTAGCCAGCACACAAGATGCCACTAGCGGATATTGGAATCCTGCAGCCCTTATTCGTGTAAAAGATATACCCTCTATTTCTCTCATGCATGCAGAGTATTTTGCCGGCATTGGAAAATACGATTTTGGTGCTGTGGCCATACCGCTGGCGGATAATAAACGCACTTTGGGCGTTTCTATTCTGCGTTTTGCTGTGGATGATATTCCCAATACTTTATACCTCGTAGAGCCAGATGGTTCTATTAATTATGGCAATATCGAAACTTTTTCTTCGGCCGATTATGCCTTTATTTTTTCATTGGCACAAAAAATAAAGCAGGTAGATGAAGACCACCTGATGAGCTTTGGCGGGAATGTAAAAATTATTCACCGCAATGTAGGCAGCTTTGCCAAAGCCTGGGGTTTTGGTATAGATGCTTCCTGGAGTTTTCAGGGGCCAAAATGGAGCCTTGGTGCGGTACTTCGGGATGCTACTACCACTTTTAATGCCTGGTCTTTTGCTTTTACCGAAAAAGAAAAAGAGGTGCTGTACTTAACCAAAAACGATATACCGGAAAAATCTACCGAACTAACCGCACCCCGTTTATCGTTGGGTGCTGCTTATCATTTTAATTTGGGTAAAAAGGTGAAACTGAACACTGAAGTGGCCATGGACGTAACTTTTGACGGTAAAAGAAATACCATTTTCAGCAGCGACCCCATTAGCGTAGATCCAAGGCTGGGTTTGGAGCTGGATGTAAACAACGTATTCTTTTTACGTGGCGGTATATATAATTTTCAGCAGGGATTAAAGGATGGCGACACTACCAATCTAAAAAAAGTATGGATTTACCAGCCCTGTGTAGGTGCTGGTTTTAAGTTTGGTAATGTAGGTATTGATTATGCTTTTAATAACCTTGCCAACCAGACTTCGCCACTATACACTCATATCGTTTCTTTGCGGCTAGACCTCCGCAAAAAAGAAAAATAATTAACTGTTATGCCTCAAAATACTTTGTCACACATGAAGAAGCTATTTTTTGCCTGTTGCCTGTTAGCTGTAAGCTACAGCCATGCACAGCTTAATAACGAATGGATAGACTATGGTAAAACCTATTACAAATTCAGGGTAGGTAAAAATGGGCTAATGCGAATTAACCAATCTTTGCTGCAGGCCAATGGATTGGCGGCTATTCCTGCACAAAATTTTCAATTATGGCGTAGTGGCGTGCAGGTACCTATTTATACTTCGGTAGTTACCGGAGTATTAGGAGGTGCAGATTTTGTAGAATTTTATGGCATAATAAACGATGGTAAAGCCGATAAGGTTTTGTACCGTGATCCGCTATACCAGCTAAACGACCGAGTAAGTTTACAAACCGATTCTTCTACCTATTTTCTTACTTTTAATACTACTGGAGGCAATGCAAGAATAGCTGTGGCAGCTAATAATGTAGCGGGTAATAGACTTACCGCCGAACCTTTTTTGATGTACACAGAAACACTAGATTTTAAGGAAAATGTAAATAGGGGATTTGCCAATACTTCTGCAGGCGAATACATCTTTTCATCTTCTTACGATATTGGGGAAATGATGAGTACGTTTGAAATTTATACAGATTCACTAGCCAGAGCTGGTGGCTACATTATACCTAGTTACAAACGAAATTTTTATCCATTTACTGGCAGTAGTAATACCTGTACTGTAAAAGTAGGTGCCGCTGGTGTGGCGCCTAACAGCAGAGAAGTAAAGCTTACTTTAAACAATAATGAACTGGGACAAATAAGCCTTAGTGCTTTTGAAGCTAAAACGCAAACCTACAAAAATATACCAGTTAGCTCCATACCAAATGGCGAAGGGGCTTATAAAATTATAAACGCCTGCCCAGTGCCTTTCGACAGGATTGTGTTTAGCTTTTTAGACCTTACTTACCCTAGGTTATTTAAGTTTAATAATCAACGAGTTTTTGAATTTGAACTTACTGCAAATGCCGCTGGTCAGTACCTTGAAATTGCAGATTTTGATAAAGGTCTTCCCCAACCAATACTTTACGATTTATCAAATAACAGGCGTTATTTGGCAGAAGTAAATGGTGCCACTATTCGCTTTGCTTTGCCTGCATCATCTGCACTTACAAAGTATGTATTACTAAGCCAAGATAATAACCATTTTAATACAGTAACCGGCTTGCTGCAGCGCAACTTTATTAACTACGCAAATACTGCTAATCAGGGCGACTACCTTATTATTTCGAACAATATTCTTTACGCTCCGGTAAATGGCAGCAACCCTGTAGAGCTGTACCGGCAGTACCGCAACTCCGCTTTGGGTGGCGGTTACAATACCAAAATTTACGACATAGATCAGTTAGAAGATCAGTTTGCGTTCGGTATTAAAAAGCATCCCAACTCTGTTCGTAATTTTCTACGGTTTGCCAGGCAGCGTTTTGATGTTTTACCAAAATTTACATTACTTATAGGCAAGGGCGTTTCTTACCAAGATTACCGGTTTGGGCAAAATTTACCTATCTCTGAGAAGCTAAACCTGATACCTACTTTTGGTTATCCGGCTTCGGATGTGTTGCTTTCTTCTGCGGATATGAATCCATTTCCTGTAACACCAATTGGCAGGCTAAGTGCAGTAGATGGTACAGAGATTATAGCCTATTTAAACAAAGTAAAAGAGTATGAGGCGGGGCAAATAGCACCATCGCAATTACAGGCAGATAAGGCTTGGATGAAAAGAGTAGTGCATGTGGTTGGCGCCAATTCTCCAGATTTAGATCAAGTGCTTACTTTTTATTTTGGTAACTACAAAAGAATTATAGAAGATACGCTTTTTGGCGCCAGTGTTACCACTTTAAGCAAGTTTAATTCGGGAACCGCCACCAGCATCGGAAGCGAAGTTTTAAACAAAGCATTTACAGAGGGCATAGGTTTACTCACCTACTTTGGCCACTCTTCTGCCACGGCATTAGATTATAACTTAGAAGATCCAAACACTTACAGTAATCCCAAAAAATACCCCATGTTCCTGCTCAACGGCTGTAATGCAGGTAACTTTTTTACATTGGATACCAGCCGGTTTGTAGTTAAAAGTACCATCTCTGAGAAATATGTTTTGGCACCAAACCGTGGTTCCATAGGCCTAATAGCCAGTACGCACTTTGGTCTTACTACCGGGCTAGATGCTTATTCCACAGGCTTTTATAATTCGGTAAGCAAAACGGGTTACGGCAAGTCGGTTGGTAAAAACATTCAGGATGCCATACAATTCATTATCAGTACCTACGGCAGCGATTACGTAGGCAGAATACATTGCGAAGAACAAACCTTACATGGCGATCCAGCCATTAAGCTCAATAGTTTTGCCAAGCCAGATTATAGCATTGAGGAACCGAATATTGTAGTAAATCCCAATTTTATTTCGGTGGCTGATAGTAGTTTTAAAGTAAAAATCTTTCACTATAACATTGGTAAGGCCATCGGCGATTCTATGGTTGTTGAGATAAAAAGGCAGTACCCCATTTCGGCATTAAACCCTTCAGGCCTTACAGAAATTGTGTACAAAAAGAAAATACGATCCACAAAATATTCGGATTCAATAGAACTCAGTTTACCAATCGTATCTAACAGGGATAAAGGCCAAAGTAGGATTATAGTGAGCCTAGAAACTGAAAATAGGATAGATGAACTAAGTGAATTAAACAATACTACCGGCAAAGATTTTGTAATTTTTGAGGATGAAATGCGGCCTGTTTATCCGTACAATTTTTCCATTGTAAATAAACAAAACATCAAGCTTTTTGGCTCCACATCTAACCCATTGGCCGATGCCAAAGCCTACAGAATGGAACTAGATACTACGGAGCTATTTAATTCGCCATTAAAAGTTACCCGCAACCTAACAGTAGCTGGCGGTATTGCTGAGTTTGATCCCGGTATCAATTTTGCCAATTACGACAGTATCGTATTTTATTGGCGCCTGGCAGTAGTACCAGCTAATAATAACCCACAGCGTTGGAACACAGCATCATTTGTTTATCTAAATGGAACTAACCAAGGCTTTAACCAAAGCCATGTGTATCAGCATTTAAAAAGTGGTACAGATCGTATTTATATAGACTCCTTTACCCGCAAATGGGATTTTAGGCAACAGAATAACAACCTGTTTTTTACACATAGTGTTTATCCAGTAAGTGGCCTCGAAGATGGACATTTTAGTATTTCGGTAAATAATGATGGCAGAGTGCAAAGCGCTTGTATTGGTCACTCTCTCATTTTCAATGTTTTTGACCCAGTTACATTTAGTATAATGCCAAACCTTACCGGCAGATATGGTAGTACGTTAAATAACTGTGGTACAAATAGAAGATTTAATTTTGAGTGGGACGACCGCAGCCAGGCGAATAGAAAATTAATGATGGATTTTATGGATTCCATACCGAATGGCAGCTATGTAGCGGTTCGAAAATTTTTGGATATCCCTTTTAACGATGAAACATTTGCAGCAACTTTAAAAGCAGATGAAAACACTTTTGGTGCCGGAAAATCATTGTACCATAAATTAAAAAATGCTGGTTTTGCAGATATTGACTCTTTTAACCGGGCAAGAACCTGGATTTTTCTGTACAAAAAAGGCGATCCATCTTATGTAGCCAAATGGAAATTTAGTGAGGGTTTAGAACGCATTCAAATGAACGCGTATGCACCCACCGCAGATACGCTCGGCTTTATAGCTTCGCCTGTACTTGGGCCTGCTATGGCATGGAAAAGTGTAAAATGGAGAGGCAACACAGTTGATACAAAAGCAGGGGATAACGCTACCATAGACGTGGTAGGTATTAATAATGCTGGGGCAGAAACCAAACTTTACACACTTACCGCAGCCCAACAGGATTTTGATATTAGTACCGTTAGTGCTTCGCAATATCCGTACATGCGGTTAAAAATGAGGAACGCCGACTCAATTAATGGAACAGCTTACAACCTTCGATACTGGCGATTATTGTACAATCCGGCACCGGAGGGGGCACTAGCAGCCAATATTTTATTAAAAACAAAAGACACTTTAGAAACAGGTGAACCACTAAATTTTTCTATTGCTTTTAAGAATATAAGCGATGTAAAATTCAGAGACAGTATTAAGGTTAACGTCATCATCCTCGATCAGAATAATAACAATCGCATTTACCCAATTAGTAAGAAAAAAGATTTGGCAGTAGGTGACACCACCACTATTAATATTCAATTGGATACAAAAGATTTTCCGGGGGTCAACAACATTTTTCTAGAAGTAAATCCGGCTTCGGATCAGCCAGAACAGTATCACTTTAATAACTTTTTGTATCGAAATTTCTTTGTTAAGCCCGATAATTACAATCCGTTAATGGATGTAACTTTTGATGGCCTGCATATTTTAAACAGGGATATTGTAAGTTCTAAACCGCACATACAGGTGAAGCTAAAAGATGAGAGTAAATGGCTAGCACTAAACGATACTTCGTTATTAGGGCTAACCCTTCGTTTCCCAGACGGCACCGTTCGTAATTACCGTTTCGGAACCGATACGCTACGGTTTACCCCAGCAGTGGCAGGTACAGATAATACAGCCACAATAGATTTTTACCCAACCCTTACGCAAGACACAGAAATTAGGGACTATGAAATGGTAATTGCAGGTAAAGACCGTAGTGGCAATAAGGCAGGCCCAAGTGAATACAGGGTTAGCTTTCAGGTTTTTAATAAGCCAATGATTAGTAACCTGTTTAATTATCCCAACCCTTTTACCACATCTACAGCATTTGTATTTACAATAACCGGCCACGAAATTCCGCAGGAATTTAAAATTCAGATACTCACCATTACTGGTAAAATAGTAAGGGAAGTAACCAAACAGGAATTGGGAACATTGAACATTGGCCGAAACATTACAGAGTTTAAGTGGGACGGAACAGATCAGTACGGAGCCAAGCTTGCCAACGGCGTTTATTTGTACCGTGTAGTAACTGGCCTCAACGGAAAGAAGATGGACAAATTTAAAATCAACGAAAACTTCGACCAGCAAAGCCAAGACCAAACAGATAAGTATTTTAATAAAGGTTATGGCAAAATGTATTTGATGCGGTAAGTATCGCGTAAATCGTTAACCGTTAACGGTTTTATACCATGGCAGATACATAGTTACATTACTAAACGTGCTGGTATTATACCGGCACTTTTTTTTAATGGCATACAGTTGATAGTTAACGGTTAACGGTGGACTGTTTTCACACTACATTTGTCGACACAATAATGTATAATTTTTATGGGAAAAATTTCCATCAACATAGCCACTGGCAGTTTGCAAAAAGCAGAAATGATAGTAGGGATTGATTTGGGTACCACCAATAGTCTTGTGGCTATTATACACCCAGAAAGCCGGCAGGCAGTGGCTTTAAAAGAACACAATAGCTCTTCGCTAGTGCCCAGTATTATTCATTTTAACGAAAGAGGCGAAGCCACGGTAGGAGAAAATGCCAAGGATTTTTTAATTAAAGAGCCGCAGAATACCATCTTTAGTGCCAAGCGGTTGATGGGAAAAAGCTTTAACGATGTAAAAGAAAATGCTTCTTTTTTTACCTACAAAATAATAGACGAGAATACAGAAAGTTTGGTAAAAGTAGAGGTAGGAGAGAAGTTCTATTCTCCTATAGATCTATCATCTTTTATACTTAAAGAACTAAAACACCGCGCCGAACACATTTTAAAAACACCTGTTACGAAAGCTGTAATTACAGTACCTGCTTACTTTAACGATGCACAGCGCCAAGCCACAAGAGACGCCGGAAAGCTGGCCGGACTTGATGTTTTGCGCATCATAAACGAACCCACGGCGGCAAGCCTTGCTTATGGTATAGGCACCAATATGAACGAGGAAAAAACAATAGCAGTGTACGACCTCGGCGGTGGCACTTTCGATATTTCCATATTAAAATTAACCAATGGTATATTTGAAGTATTGAGTACCAACGGCGACACCTATTTGGGTGGCGACGATTTTGACCGTGCCATTATTAAATACTGGATAGCAGAAGCTGGCCTAAGCGAAGCGGAATTAACAGCCAATAAAGAATTGCTGCAGGCTATCCGATTGAAAGCAGAAGAAGCCAAAAAGCATGTATCGGTAAATGATTTGTTTGAAGCCGAACTAAATTGCGATAAATTAACACTAACAAAGCAGCAATTCGAAGCCTTAATAATGCCTTTAATAAGCAACACAATCGAAAGTTGTGCTGCAGCTTTAAAAGACGCTGAAATAACCAAAGACGCCATCGATACCATTGTTATGGTTGGTGGAAGTACAAGAGTTCCTGCTGTAAAAAATGCTGTTAGCCATTTTTTTGGAAAGGCTGTAAATGATAGTGTAAACCCCGACGAAGTGGTGGCTTTGGGTGCAGCTATACAGGCCGATATTTTAGCCGGTAATAACCGTGATTTTTTACTGCTTGATATTACGCCGCTGAGCCTTGGTATAGAAACCATGGGTGGCTTAATGGATGTACTGATTCCACGCAATTCTAAAATACCAACAAAAGCGGGGCGGCAATACACCACCCAAAAAGATGGGCAGGGTAGTATGCGAATTTCTGTGTTTCAGGGCGAACGGGACCTGGTAAAAGATAATCGTAAACTGGCAGAATTTAACCTGACCAATATACCCGGAATGCCCACCGGAATGCCTAAAGTGGATGTGGGTTTTTTAATAAATGCCGATGGCATTTTACAGGTACGTGCCAAAGAACTACGCAGTGGTGTGGAGCAAACAATAGATGTAAAACCACAGTATGGACTAACGGATGGTGATGTAGAAAAAATGCTGCTCGAAAGCATTACCCATGCCAAAGACGATATAGCTGTAAGGGCATTGGTAGAAGCCCAAACCGAAGGCGAACAGATACTGGAAAGCACTGAGAAGTTTATAACTAAAAACGTGGCAATGCTTACTGGATCTGAATTACAGCATACGGCGGTAGCCGTGCAGGCTTTGCAATTAAGCCTAACGATGAATGATAAAGACCTCATCCATAAAAAGATAGAAGAGCTGAACGCCATCAGCCGGCCTTATGCAGAAAGGGTTATGGATTCTGCTGTTTCTAATGCATTGAAGGATAGAAAGGTGTAATAGGCATAGGATGTCATTAATATGTAAGTTTATTTTTCGTATTAAAAAAAACTACAACTGTAAACAAAATGCGTTTTTTATTTAAGCCGCTTTACTATAAAATCTGGCACCAATTTTAAAGCAATGGCAATTAATCGCCAAGCCGGTTGCGACCATCCGGTTTTTGGTTTTGTTTCCAACCATTTACAATATTTTACCGCCATATTAGCCGGGCTTACGGTAAGCATTCCGAGTGTTTTACGACCCACAATCATTCTTGTTTTTACAAACCCTGAAATAACAATTGTAGAAGTAATAGCTGGGAAACGATTTTTTTGTAAACCCCTTACATAATTGTGCAATCCCGACTTTGAATCGCCGTAAGCTTTATTAGCTGGCCGTACACGTACGCCGGCTATGGATCCGGTAATTATTATGTGATCAATGTGATTTAAGTTGGAAGCAATAATCTTATTAGTAAAGTGCTGAATACCAGTATTGTTAATAATCATTGCTTTTTCGTATTCGGTGTTATCTGGCGGTAACCAGCCTGCATACGCCAGGTAGTAATCTATACCCGAAAAATGCAATTCAGGTGGGTTTGTAAGGTCATAAGTATATAGCATTACCAGATGACCACGTAATTCGCCCCGATCTTTTACGTCCTGAAGTGTTTCTGTATTTCTGGCTAGTAAATAAATACTACAATGACTCCAGTTATCTATTATAAGTTTTATAAATGCTAAAGCCATTTCGGAAGTAGCTCCAAGTATGAGTATATTTTTATGTGATTTTTTCTTTAGCATAACGTTCGTTTTGCAACGATTTAAATTTTGATGTTGATAAAACTGGTTCTGGTAAAGTTGCTATTGCATCTTTGGTTTTGTACACTTTTCCTCCTAAGCTTTTAACAAGAAGGTCTAATGCAGAAAAAAGAAAGATAGCTTGTTTATTATGTATAAAATCGAGTGCCAAATTGTAACCTTCTATCGGAAAGGATTGTGGTGTGTCTGCATTTGGTTTTCCAAATAATTTCATAACTGCAAGTGTGCAGGTTGCTTTTGATTTTTTTACCAATACTATTACATTTTCTATTCCCTCTTTGGATGATTGTAAAGGCAATGCAAAATGATATTGTAACAATCCTTTTGGGCCATACACATGGTTCCAGTTTTTAATACTGTCCAGCGGATAAAAAAAATCGTTGTAATGGATAATATGGTTTTGTATTTTTTTAGCCTTTTTAAGATAATTACGGTTATACCATTTAAATACAAAAGCTGGTAATGAAAACGGGAACCTGAAAGGAACAGATTTGGGATGACCTAAAGAAACCACAATAGCTGCTTTGCCTTTTATAAATTGTTGTTCTTTCACCCAGCTTCCTGATTTTATAATGCCATTTATTTCTTTGCCAAGCAGATCTATCCATGTGGCTATATAAGGTTTTTGGCTGTTGGCCTCCATTAGTGTAAATATCTGGTTGAGAGAATTTGCAAATGCCTGTTCTTCTTTAATCCAGGTAGTTTCAATTGGTATTACGGCAATAACTGCCGATACTATAATGCCGCTTAAACCCATGCTGCCAAAGGCTTTTAAAAAATGTTCTTTATTTTCTGTACGGCTGCAGTTAATAAGTTTCCCATCTTCTGTTATTAGTTTAAATGATTGGGTATGGTTAAAAAAACTGCCATGGTGTACATGGTTTTTTCCGTGTACATCGCTGGCAATAGCGCCGCCAATAGTAATGGATTTGATGCCAGGCGTTACCGGTAAAAATTTTTTCTGCGGAACAATATGTTGGAGCAATGTTTCTATAGTAATACCCGCCTCTACTTCAATTGTACTGTTAGTTTCGCTTATAATTTTGTTAAACCCTTTCATATCCACTACTACTGTATGCAAGCTGCTATCTCCATAGCTGCGTCCATTGCCACGTGGTAATAATGTTGGAAAATTTTTAACCATTTTCAATACCTCTTCTACACTAACAGGCTGCAAAACAGTAGCTTTTATTACAGGGAAATTCCCCCATCCACTAATATTTTTTAAAATAGTTTTCAAATATAAAAATCATTTTTTTTCTACACCTTTTTATCCTTTTTTAAACCCTAAACCCCTCTACCATATAACACATAAAAATTAAACGCTACCCAAAACAAAATAGTTATAATAATAATAGGATCTTTTAATAGATAATCGGTGGGTGATTCGGTTTGTCCTTTCTGTATAGTTTGTTGTAAATGCCGAAGCATACCTACAATTACAAAGCCCGAACTTAGGTAAAAATATGGGAAGTGAATACGGCTGATAACCTCTGCATCATGCGTGTACATAATATAAGCTAAAATGGTAACTGCGCAGGTAGCAGCCAATGCGGCATCCAAAAAGGTTAATGAATAATGTTGCAGCGAACGTCTTGTTTGGTTGGTACTTAACGTGGCCAATTCGCAGCGGCGTTTGGCAAAAGCCAGATACAGGCTTAGCAAAAAAGTAACCAGTATAATCCAGCTACTACCGGGTGAACCCAATATCATTCCGCCAAATAAAATACGGAATACAAAACCGAGTGCTATGGTTACGCAATCCACAACTGCTATATGTTTAAGAAAAAAAGAATAGGCAAGCTGCATGATGATGTAAGCCACTAAAATAAGTTTTGCTTCGTTGGGTAAAAAGAAAAGAAACACTGCCGATACCGCCATACAGCTAGAAGAAAGTACAACCAATTGCGAGGTGGAAATTTTGCCAAAAGCGTACGGTCTGTTCTTTTTTGTAGGGTGTTCTTTATCAAAATTTACATCCACCAAATCGTTGATGCAATAAATGCTGCTTGCTGCAAAACAAAAGGCCGCAAAGCCAATACAGAGTTGTTGTATCAGGTGTAAATTATTCATTAACCCTGCAAAAAACATTGGCAGAAAGATGAAGCCGTTTTTAATCCATTCTTTAATTCTTAACTGTTGCAGCAATGGCATTGAGTGCGTTTTAGTGAACCGTATTTTTTTCAAAAGTAACGATAGTAAAATTCTTTGCTGATGGATTGCAATTCTTTATCGGATCGGGAATTTCCGTAGCAAATAAAATCAAATTTATTAGTCGGATATTTCTCTAGCAATCGTTTTATTTTTTCCTTTCCCTTACAATTCGGTTTGGCAAATTTGCCCGTAAATAGCTTTTTCTCATTGTATTCTAATTCTGTACAAATAAGATCAGCTTCAAAAAAAA
>JAYUOV010000203.1:0-3959 GCA_043760535.1 Chitinophagaceae bacterium | reverse complement strand
TTGTAATAAACTGCTAACAGTTAATTGCCGCAATACCGGCGGGGGTGGTGGTTGAGATTTTAAAGGGGTTGTGCCGCCGGAACTGCGGCAATTACTTTGTTAGCTGCTACCTTTCGCAGCAGTCTTATTTTGCCAGTGGACAATAAACGTTTGCTTCATAAGTTCTGCATATTCTTCGGCTTCTTCTTTTGACAGGTCAGACACATTCAATCCTATATTCCAACTTACCCCGTCTTGTCTTTTTTTGATAGGTTGCTCAAACGAAATAAAGTTTGGCATCATTGGCGGTTTAAGTTTTAATGATTTTTCCATTTTTATAACAGTTTTATATCTACTAAAATTTTGTTTGTTGTGTAACCTTTTGCAGCATAATCTTCCCATTTCAAATCACCCCATTCTTTTGGAGTTTTTTCTTTAGCTTCTTTTTGAGTGTCAGCTATTGTACGAACCTGTATGTAACCGTCAGGCGCAAAGACAGCCCATTGTTTCTTTTGTTTTACTCCTTTTATTTTATTGCTTATATCCATTTGACAAATTATTTAAAGTTCATAATTGGCAGCAGCCAACAAAAGTATTGCTGCAAGTAGGGCTTGACCAGCATTGCTCAACAGTAGTTTTCCAAATTCCCTACCTGACAGCAATACTCGGTCGTTAGCTAATCGGAAAAATCTGCAATTGTGGGCTAGTAATACTTTCTAAATAATCTTCTCTAAACATGTGGTTTTCGTCTTTACTAAAACTGTAATACCAACTATTACCATTGCCCCATGGGTTAAACTCTGCTAACACTATTTTGTAGGCTTTTTTTTCGTAGTGCTTTTTTATAATCTGTCCTACTTTAAATTTTGGTTTCGGTGGCTTTATCATAGGTTATTAGTATTAAACTAATTAGTTGCACATCCCAATTAATAGCACTGTTTTTATACATGGTTTGTATTATTTCCCGGCACTTTTCTAAACTGTAACCGGTGTCTATTTGGGCTATAAATTCGTTAAGGGTGGCAAGAGTTAGGTTTTTTATTTGGCGTACGGTGCCGGTGCCTAGTGGCTTTTTATTTAATACAATCTGGTACTGCTGCCCTACCTGGTATTTATTGGGGTTATGCAGGCGAAGGGTGGTAAATGCTTTGCAGTGTAGTTTGTTGTTCCAATTGTAAAAGAAGCTGATGGATGGCAGGCTTTTGGTTTGCATGGTTATGGTTTTAATGGTACGTTTCTGGCTGCTAATTCTTTCTCAATTGCTGCAATAGCTTTGGTTACATTTTGCAATTCTTTTAAAAACCAACGGTGGTTATTTTGCAGCTTTTCTGTATCTAGTTTTTCGTATACGGTTGGTTTGTTTTGTTGGGTTGGCATAACATTTTATAATTTATGATAAATAATAATACATTTATATTTCTCTATATTAATTACATGATCAATAAAGTACCCTTCCTCAATAATTTTAACCAATAAATTATTTAATTTAGTTTCAATAATCTCTCCTTTTTCATTTTTGTAAAATTGTTTCCAAATAAATAATTCTTGTTTCATAATAATATTTTTATAACATTTCGGCAATAGTGCCACTTTAATTAAGTTGTTCGCTATTCCATTTAAACCATCCTTCGGCGTGGTTTTTCTTTCGCCGGTGGGTTACTATTTCCTGAAAACTAGCAGCGGCATCTTTAAGGGTGCCGCCCTCCATGCTGCCAGTGGGGTTAAAGATTATCTGCTTTATATGCTTATTGGCTATCCGGTGGTGTTTGCCGTTATCGCTAAAAATTAAATTTTTAGCATCTACAACCACATACATCAGTTCTCCACATTCTACAGGGTGGCCGGTAAATGGGTGGTGTACCATTTCTTTTGCATCTATATCGTCAAAACCCTGCATGGCTATATCTTCCTCGGTAAGTGGTTCGTCCATTATGTTTAGGCTCTTAACCTTGTACAGGCCGCCAAACTTGCCATACAGCCGTTTGCGGTAAATGTTTGGCAACATTTCGCATAGCAGCGGCACGTTTAGTTTACCGTCTTCATCTTCTAACACACATGGTTCAAAGTGGTACTTCAGGCATTCGGTTACACCCTTTACCATGCTGCGAACATTAGCCCCGTTAGCATAGCAGTAGTATTTTCCATTTTTGGTAAACTTTGCTTTTTTACGTTGAGCGTACTGTGCTGCGGTTACTTCGTAATAAAGGCTACTAAGCCCTACCATGGTACTGCCACGGCTATCTAATTGGCTTATATATTCATCTCTCCATGCCTGCGGAAAACTTTTAAACAGTTTATTAAACGCTTCTATTCGTTTTTCGGTAAAGCTGGTTACAGGGTTGGTTTCGTCTATGGTTAACTTGTTCCAGGCTTTTAGTATTTTACAATACAACTTGTTACGGCTTTGGGCTACCTTTTTAACCATAAGCATTACATGCATGTGTATATGAAGGCCGTTTTCGCCGTGGGTGGTTTCTATGCAGTATTCACCGCCAAAAACCAACTCATTCCACCATGCAGCTTTTCTCATTTGGTTAAACAGGCGTATTAATTCGCCTGCATAATACCCTTTACCACGCCACGCCCCGGCTACGTGTGGCACGGTTAAAGTAAGGTGCATAAAATCTAAGCTGGTAAGTATATTATAGCCGCTTACCTGTAGCGGGTTCACCCATTGCGGAAAAAAATGGTGTTGGGTTTCCTTTAACCCCACGGTAGGTACTACATCGTTTAAGAACTTAAAATATTTACGGCGTAGCAACCGGCTACGTACGGCGTTACAGATATTGCAAAAACGATGATCGCAAAAGTGAGCCGTTTTTACACTTGCATAATTATTGCCGCTGGTAGTTTCTACAGCACATAACACGTCACTACAGCAACATGCCATTGCTTTACCGTATCTATCCAGATGATCGTTTACATAATCGTTCTCTATTTCAACCTCGTTTCTAAAAGTTTGCAATTCGGCACAATAGCGAAGATTGGTTGCACGGCTACGTGTGTACTTTAAGGCACGGCGGCTATTTTGCTCCAGTATGTTAGCCGCCGTCCTTTCGGGGCTAAGTTCTTTTGGGGCTGCGTTTACGGTTTGGGTCATTTTTTTATTCCAGTTATTCCTATATTATCTAGGAGGGGGGTGCGGACGGGTTTTAACCGTTAAAAAAATTTCATTTTATGTGAGCCGTTGGCTCTTATACATCTTCGTTATAACCTTCATCCCAGTTTTTTTTATCTAAAAAGTAACAGATCGTAATGGTAAAACAGGCTAATAAAAAGAAAACCATAAAGGCTAAACCGATTGCCGCGGCTATGGTTATTAGTAAATCCATGGGTTAAGGTTTAGTAAGCGTTATCGTAGGTTTGGTTAAATGGATTGGGTGGCGGGGCCCGGTGCAGGTGCTTCTCTATAAACTCGTTAAGCAAAGCAGTATAATATTGCCCGGCGGCGTAATACTTACTATTGTGGCCCGGCATGGCATCCGGCCAAAGGGGTAATACTTTATTTTTCAGTTCCACGGCTAACCACATGGGCGCCATGGCATACATTTTTGCCATGGTGGTAAAAATGCTATTGAGGCGGCCTATGGTTTTGCGGCGGTGCAAAAAGTCGTTGTTCTTTTGCAAAAACAACAAGGCTTGTTCCTGCTGATTAATAAAACCGTGTAGCGGAATGGTGAGCCAACGGCAATTAGAATCATCCAACTTTGCCAGGGCTTTATCGTAGCAATTAGTACGGTAATAATCTATTCTTGCACTTTTGCGAAGTACCGGTGTATGTGTGGTAACGCAATATGTACCGTCTGTCTGGGTGGTAATGCTGGGGCGTGGTAATGGGTTTTTCATTGGTTACCGGTTTTAAGGGCTGCAAAATTTAATGCCAGGGTTAAGTTTTCTGTGGCCACATAAGTTTTGCCACGGCCAAAATTTGTTTTTAGAAGTACCACAAATTTTTTTGTGGTTACGGTTATGCAGCTTAG
>JAYUOV010000202.1:0-11509 GCA_043760535.1 Chitinophagaceae bacterium | reverse complement strand
TGCCGCAATTTTTAAACCAGCGGTACAATGGTTCTGTTGCTATGATTATGGCGGTGTTTTGGTTATTGCTTTATGTTATAGTTAATCTCACCTCCATTTTGTATTTAGGGGCTTTAGCCATTAACGGTATTTCTGGCCTCGATACAAATTTATGTATGTATTGTCTTGCTTTTTTTGCCATAATTATAGCTTTGGGAGGCATGAAGGTTATTGGTTACACCGATGTAATACAGGTTGTATTTTTAATTTTAGGAGGGCTGGTTACAACCTATTTAGCCTTAAACAGGGTGGCAGAACTAAATGGACAGAGTGGAGTTATAGATGGCTTTAAGTACATGCTAAACGATTCCAATGACCATTTTCATATGATTTTAAAGAAGGAAAATACAAACTTTCCCAGCCTGCCCGGCCTTACAGTTTTAATAGGTGGTATGTGGATTGTAAATTTAAATTATTGGGGATGTAACCAATACATTACGCAACGGGCATTGGGTGCTGATTTAAAAACAGCAAGAAGTGGTATTTTATTTGCCGCATTTTTAAAATTACTAATGCCAGTAATTGTTGTGTTGCCAGGAATTGCAGCTTACGTTATACACAATCACGATAATGGAGAATTAACAAAAGCAATGACCCAGGCAGGTGAATTTAATCCTGATAAAGCATATCCGGTACTTCTCAATCTGCTGCCAACGGGTCTTAAGGGTCTTTCATTCGCCGCACTTACAGCAGCAGTGGTAGCCTCCCTTGCAGGTAAAGTAAATAGCATTTCTACTATTTTTACTTTAGATATTTTTAAGAAAAAAATAAAGCCGGAGGCTACCGAAAAGCAATTAGTATCTACTGGTAAAATAGTTGTTGTTGTTGCTATGCTTTTGGCTGTGTTAATAGCACCTTTTCTAGGTATTGATAAAAAAGGTGGATTTGAATTTATTCAGGAATATACAGGATTCGTATCGCCAGGCATTTTTGCTATGTTTATTCTTGGCTTTTTCTGGAAAAAGGCCAACTCTGCTGGTGCAATGTTTGCCACAATTGGTGGTTTTGCCATGTCTGTATTTCTAAAGTTTTTGCCAAAGTTTGCCAATTTGGAATTTCTTGCTCCTTATGGTTGGTCATCATTAGTAGAACAAAAAGATGGTTCCAAACTTTACGAAATTCCTTTTTTAGACAGAATGGGAATTGTATTTGCTTTTTGTGTTTTAGGTATGTGGATAATTGGAAATTATAAATCAAAAGGTGTTAACCCTAAAGGGCTAGAGATAGATGCAAGCATGTTTAAAGTTAATAATGGCTTTGCAGCAGGTGCTTTAATTGTTTGTGGCATTTTAGTAGCATTGTATAGCCTTTTTTGGTAGATCATAAGAATTATTTTTAATCAATTACAAGTAATTTTTTACAAAAGAAGTCGCATCTCAAACGTGCGGCTTCTTTTTTTTAATAAAAAATCTATGTCCTATAATCAAGGATTGTTGGTTTTACTGAACTTTATATAATTACTGAAACTCCTTACCCCTCGCAGTTTGGATTGCGTATTTTTATATTTTACCCGCCCCCATTTACATGGTGGATAATTTCGGAGAGTTTAGCTAAAGCCTTACCCTGATAGAGTTACACTGTCGAACGTTTTTTAATTCCATTGCATTCATAAACTCTGTGCAAAGGCATAACCTTGTTACCCTTCCCTTAGCCATTTGGAGAAAGTGCTATAGCCGGATATTAATGGAGAAGGTATTAGAAGACAGGATGAAACAGCGGCCTATTATGTGGCTTTTATTTTGCGTAACATAAGCCGTTTCAATTTTTAAAATAAGCGGTTTTCAGGTTCATAAATTTGCCAAAAAGAAACTGCAAAAATCCTTTACTTCTCAAAAGTAATATTAAACTTGCCAGCCTGTGTTTTTATTAATGTTTGTATGGTGTTTTCCAGTGTTTGGCCGGTCGTTTTTACAATCTCCATCCTAACCTTAGCTACGTATTTTTCACGTTCTATCACTAGTCCGTTTATTTGTTGTTGAATGGATGCTCTTTCGGTGTTTTTTTGCTGTACATACTCTTTAATTGCTATGGTGGATTTGTCTTTTACTTCGGCTGGCAAATAGTTGCGGTCTAGTTTTGTTATTACTGTGGAGTCTGCATTATAGGCGTCCACCAAATCCCAGCCCGTATTTTTATAAGCACCTTTATTGGCCTTTACGGCAGCTCTTTTTACCCCTACCGAAAAACTAACGGATTCGTTAGCAGCGTCCATACTTTTTTGCAAGGCCATTTTATTACTACCTATTGAATTATAGGTAACATAACTGCCATTTAGCTTGCTGTTTAGGGCATAAATAATAGAATCCTGTGGTGTGCGAATGTCATCGATTTTTTCGTTTTGGTTAATGTTACTATAGGTGCCAGTGCCACATTCACCGTTCATGTTCCAAAATTCTTTAATGCCAGTTTGGTAATCGCCACAGTAAATGGTGTTGATAATTACGCCTCTTTGTTTTGCCAGTTTACAGGCCTCGGTATAATCTACACTACCTTGTTTAAAAGATTCATTACCAGCTATAAAGATAACTTTGTATAGTTCGGGGTTAGCATCCCAGGTAAGTTCACTAAGGCTTTGTACCATTGCGGCGCCGCAGTACTCATCACCGCCATCTGTGTGCAGTTTAAACAGTTCAGCAGAAAGTTCATCAAAGTCGGTAGTAAAGGGTCTTATTTGTTTTATGAAATTATTTTTAGCACCGGTAGATGGCCTACCGTATTCGTATAAAGCAATTTCAATATTGGGCCTAACGCCTTGGCAGCTTGCTCTGCCAAGCGTTTCCACCATGCTCCAAAGTTGGCTTTTGGCCTGTTCTATTAAGCCATCCATGCTACCGCTTACATCCAGTAAAATAGCCACTTGCACACGTGGGGTTGATGCAACAGGCGGTTTTTCAAGTATTTTTTTATTGGGTGTTTTCGCAAAAATAAATCCCAGCATCAGTATTGCTAAGGAGATGGTTTTAATAGATTTCATGGCTATATTTTTTTAAGTTTTTGTAAATGCCCCCTCTAGATGCAGTTACTCCTTTTCATACACAAGTTTAAAATGTTAAATAGGCGTTATCGTTATTTTATTATTAAAATGTTTGGACAATACATCCAAATACATATTAACAATTTAGGAAAATGCGTTACGGTTTAATTGGAAATTCTTTTTTTAATGAAAACAAAAAGGCCGTTTCAAATAAATGAAACGACCTTAAACCTTAAACTTAAACTAATGAAATGCTTACTTAAATGTGTATCTGATGCCCAATCCGCCCCAGCTACCAGCAAATCCTCTGCTGTCGCCAAATTCGAAAGAAGGTTGCCAGTCGATAGACATATTAATGGGTGCCTCTTTAAACTTATAATCTAAACCAAGCACACCATCTACTCCTGCAAAAGCCTGACCACCATTTTTAGAATTATAAATTCCAAGATGTGCACCAGGCCCTACATACCATTTAAGACCCGGAGCCCCTGAAATGTCATTATGAAATTCGTACAAACCTGTAATTCTTGCACCTTTGTTCCAAAAGTAGCCAATGCCTTCCAAAGCAGCCTTTGGCGAAATAAAGTGCTTTAGTGAAATACCTCCACCGTCCCAAACCTTTAAACCTAGTGCAGTTTTGTAGCTTTGCCCAGAATTTTTTTGTGCATGCACACAAGTAACGGCCATGGCACAAATAATAGCCGAAAGCACAATTGATTTTTTCATGTTTTATTTTTTGATTAATTAAACAATACTATAAAAATCATGCCAGATTTATTTTTAAATTAAATGATGATTATATGAGCTTTTTAGTAAGTGTTTTGATATTAATGCATGGTTATTGGTATGTATCGTGCCAAAAAAAACGTTTTAGTGGCATTACGTCACTAATTAATAATTTCTTTATATGGCTAGTCGTTTAGCCTTTCCATCGTAATACCCTATTTTTGACCAGTTGTAAATTATTTACATACTGTAAAAAAGATTTTTCTTGAATAGACTTTAACAACCTAAGAAGTATGGCAAAAAAGGTTACAAAAATTGGTGTACTAACTTCTGGCGGAGATAGCCCTGGTATGAATGCTGCAATAAGGGCAGTAGTGCGTACAGGTATTTATCATGATTTAGAAGTGTTTGGTGTGTATCGCGGTTATGCCGGTATGATAGAAAATGATATACACCCAATGGTAAGCAGGAGTGTGGCAAATATTATTCAGCGTGGTGGAACCATATTAAAAACAGCCCGGAGTAAAGAATTTCGTACTCCCGAAGGCAGAAAAATAGCCTATGATAATCTGAAAGGCCACGGTATTAATGGCCTTGTAATTATTGGCGGCGATGGTAGTTTTCAGGGTGCACAAACTTTCAGTAACGAATATGATATTCCGTGCATTGGTATTCCTGGAACGATTGATAAAGATATTGCCGGTTCCGACTTTACTATTGGCTTTGATACTGCAGTAAATACCGCCGTAGATGCCATTGATAAAATACGCGATACCGCCGATGCCCACGACCGACTTTTTATTGTGGAAGTAATGGGCAGGGATGCAGGATACATTGCGCTTCATAGCGGCATTGCAACGGGGGCCGAAAATATATTGGTACCCGAAAGCGAAACAGATATCGAAGACTTGATACAATCGCTTAGCAAAAATGAGAAAAGAAAGAAATTGGTAAACCTGATAGTAGTAGCCGAAGGCGAAAAAATTGGCGCTAATGAAATAGCGGCTGTAATAGAAAAGCGCTTGCCTAATGCTGATACAAGGGTTTGTGTTTTGGGGCATATACAAAGAGGCGGTTCGCCTACCTGTCTCGATCGCTTAATAGCAAGCCGTATGGGATACCATGCAGTAGAATGCCTAATTGGAGGACGCCACAATGTAATGGTAGGCATACTTAATAATAAAATGAATTATTTACCACTTGACAAAGCAGTAAAGGCAAAAGAAAAGTTTAATAATGATTGGTTAAAGATTGTTAAAATTCTTTCAAGTTAAAAACATACTGGTTATCCACCACAATAAATTATAAATTTTAAAAATATATTAAAAAATGTCAAAGAATATTAATAGATACCTGCACACAAATATGGACAGACAAGCAGGGCTGGAACACAATGCTAAGAAGACAAAAATAGTAGCTACAGTAGGCCCGTCCTGCGATACATACGAGAAGTTGCTGGAACTCGTAAAGGCTGGTGTAAATGTATTTCGCCTTAATTTCTCTCACGGAACCCACGACGATAAGCAAAAAATTATTGACTTTATACGTCAGATAAACAAGACAGAACCCTTTAACATAGCTATTCTTGGCGATTTACAGGGGCCAAAGCTTAGAGTAGGAGAAATAGAAAATAATTCATTGCTTCTTGCAGTTGGTGACATATTAACATTTACAAATGAAAAATGTGTAGGTAACTTAGAGAAGATTTATGTAAGCTACCCCAACCTGGCAGGAGATGTAAAGATTGGTAATAAAATATTGATAGATGATGGCAAAATGGAAGTTATTGTGAAAGATATTACCAAAGAGGGAGATGTAAAAGTGGTGGTAGCTTTAGGTGGTATTTTGTCATCTAAGAAAGGTATTAACCTGCCAGATACTAAAATATCCTTACCAGCACTTACCGAGAAAGATTTGATTGATTTAGATTTTATAATAGAACAACAATTGGATTGGGTGGCATTGAGTTTTGTACGTAGTGTAAAAGATATTGTGATACTTCGTAGCAAGTTGCAGGAGAAGAAAAGCAAAACAAAAATTATTGCCAAAATAGAGAAACCCGAAGCTTTGGTAAATATCAGAGATATTATTATCGAAAGCGATGCTATTATGGTGGCACGTGGCGATTTAGGTGTGGAAATGCCGGTAGAAAAAGTGCCAATGATTCAAAAAGATTTGATAAAAAAATGTATGCACAGAGGCAAGCCTGTAATAGTGGCCACCCAAATGATGGAGAGCATGATGGATCGTACAAAGCCTAACAGAAGTGAGATAACTGACGTGGCCAATGCTGTGTTGGAAGGAGCCGATGCGGTAATGCTGAGCGGCGAAACTGCTGCTGGCCAGTACCCAACACTAGTGGTAGAAACTATGACAAAAATTATACGGGAAGTAGAAGCCACAGGTTACGATTACAATAGAGAAGAAACGCTAAAACCACAGTCACATTCCCCGTCATTTAATAGCGATGCTGTTTGTTATAACGCCTGCAAACTGGCTCAAGATCTTAATGCCGATGCACTTATAGGCATGACTCAATCGGGTTACACTGCTTTTGTGTTAAGTAGTTACCGCCCACAGGCTCCATTGTTTATTTTTAGTAAAGAGCGTAGCCTCATTAACCAATTAAGCCTAAGTTGGGGCGTACGTGCATTTTATTATGCCGAAGAAGATAGCTTAGATGATATCATCGGCGATCAGATTGGAATTCTCAAAAACAGGGGTTTTCTTAGTGCAGGTAACGTAGTGATTAATACAGGTTCTACACCGGTAAATCTCCATTTGCCTACCAATATTATTAAAGTTACAAAAGTAGATTAGCATGTATAGCAGGGATTACGACAACCGTGAAAACCGTTATAACGGCAGGCAGCCATATAGCAGGCCAACTAATAGATTTACGCCGCTGCCAGAAGGTTTTGCATTGTATTATATTGCTGCTATTTGCCCAGATGTGGTAAATGAACAGGTAATGGTATATAAAAAATACATGCACGATAATTACGGTAGTAAGGCTGCACAAAAATCGCCGGACACTTTACTATTGTGCCCCCTTTTAAAACGGAGGAAAACACGGAAAGATTATTGCTCAATTTTGTAGAGACATACAATTTTGTTATCATTCCTTTTAATATACAGCTCAATGGGTTTAATCATTTTGGCAATCGGGTTTTGTATGTAGATGTGATGCCAAGCGTTTCCCTTAGCGATATGGAGAAAGACATTAACATTCAGTTTGGAAAGGAGTTTCCGTTAATTATTTTTCGCAACAAACAAGCCTTTCATCCGCATGTAACTATCGCAACAAGGGATATATCCGAACATAAATTCAATGTGGTATGGCATTATTTTCTTCAGCATATGATAGATGCCAAAAATGACTGTAAAGAGCTTTCTTTAATGAAATTAGACAAGGAAGTTTGGCACAGAATATAAAAAATGATATGATGAATTATTCATTTGGTGTTGGGTCTTAAAAATAAGTTAGTTAAATTTAAAAATAAATTTTGCTGCAAAGTTTTGAACCCTATTTTTGCACTCCCAAACAAAGAAAGGGAGCATAGCTCAGTTGGTTTAGAGCATCTGCCTTACAAGCAGAGGGTCCGCGGTTCGAACCCGTGTGCTCCCACATTTAAAAACAATGAGTTACGAATTTAAACCTCGTAACTCATTTTTTATTTCACCTACAATTTTTTATTCTGAAATTTTGTTTCTCAACTTGTTTCTAAAAAAAGTTTAGTTCTTAAGAATAGATTTTGGGATTACTCCAATCTATAAGGGTTACGTGTTGTAAACCTGTTCAAATTGATTTCTAATTTCAAGACACATATAAGGTAAAAGATAGATTAATACCTTACAATTTAGAATGTGTAAAAGAATTATTTGTTTCCTCAATCGTAGAATTACATTAGGTATTTAGTTCCAACAGCATTGCTTTAGTTGCTTTTCTAGGGCTTTCAATGCCAAAAGGATTGCATGCTGATATTGAAAATTATGAAAGTTTACCTTCGACCAGAATGGTGTCGTTGTTAAAAAATCATTTCACACTTGCCATACTTTTAAACATGAAAAACTTTTATTAATGTTGGAATTGAAGAGCAAATACTTTTTTCTATAAGCATTCATTACAACCAAAGACAGGCTGAACAGGAGTATTCATTTGGCTGGCAATTTCTTGGTCAATTCGTACCGAATGATGTTTTTTAGCATTATTCTCCCTTTTCTATCTTATTTAAACGTACCTAACCACAATGCATTTGTAAAACCAATGGTTTAAAAAAGGGATACTCAACATGGTATAAAACACTAAATTTGACCGTTTTTAATCCTGTATTATCCAATGCTTTTCGCATTTATTTAGATTTTAAAATTAAAAAAACAATAAAATAACAAGGCTCATGATAGGTGTAAATATTTTTATAGATAAAACCCAATTGGCAGAGCATCCCATCCAGTGTTTGTGGCAAGGGCCATTAAAAAATGCTATTGGAGCGGTAGTAAAAACCCCTTCGTTAAGCCTTTCTTTCGACAAACCTTATGAATCATATCCTTATCAGTTTTTAAATATTAACGGCTATGATGTAGTGATAGAAGGCTTAATATACAACCGTAAACAATTTGAAATAGAAGCTGTTTTTTCACAATATTTAATGGGGTTAAAACCAGATAGCAAGGGGCTTGCAGCAGCAATGGCACAATGGAGTGGCGAATGGGTATGCTGGTTCTTTAAGGATAAGCAAATTACTATCATCAGTGATCGGTTTGGGCGCTTAGACACTTTTTGTATGTTTACCGATAACAGCTTGTTTGTAGGCCGCAGCCTCAATTGGCTATCAAAAAAAACCGAATTAGAACCAGACCGTTTAGCTGTAGCTACTTACTTATGGTGCTGCTCTCCAATAGGCCAGATGAACCTTTACAAAAATGTTAACCGGGTTGCTGGCAACAGTATTATTGAAATAGATTTATCTACAGGAAAATCAAGCTACATACCGGGTCAGCCATATAATTTCGATGTCCGCCAAGAGCAAACAGTGATGCAGGCCGCTACCAATCTTTCTGGCCTTTTTTTACAGGCCAGCAAGCGAATGATTGATGCTTGGCAGGGTAGCCCCATTAATATTTCGTTAAGTGCCGGGCAAGATAGTAGGGCTGTGGCTTCGGCATTTGTTCAAATGGGAAATGACAGGGTATTTGCAAGTAGTTATTTAGATAGTTCATCTGCCAAAGATGTAAAGGGTGCTACCGAAATTGCAGGTATTCTTAACCTGCCTTACAAAGCTTACCCTATTAATGATAAGCCCGAATATGAGCAGGAACTGATAGAGAAAAAAATGGGAATGAATTATATAAGTATGTCGTTTATTTTAGACTTTAACAAGCAGTTGCTATCCGATCATCCCAAGGGTTTCTTATATGTAACTGGAGACGGCGGAGACCGCACCATGCCATACATAGGCGAAACAAATTCCAACATGGGGCTCGATGAACTGACCCGCAAAATTCTCTACAGAAATTCTGCTATGTCACTAAGCCAGGTAGAAAAATTGTCGGGTATAAAAGAAGACGATTTTCTCCATTTTCTTCACAGCATAATGGCTGCTTACCCCGAACAGAATAATAACAACAAGAGCATTCATTTTAATTTTTACGAAAGGGCTATCAATCAATTTATGTCTGGTGAAGACCGCAGCCGTTACTATTTCTGGACGGCTACTCCATTTTACGATCTCGACTTTTTTAATGCAGCCATGCAAGTGCCCGACTCATTGAAAAAGGGCAACAAGATGTTCCGTGAATTTCAAAATATCCTGAACCGCCAGGTAGCCGACGTGCCCGATGGAAAACTAGGATACAGCATTAATAGCATGCCTTTTAAAATAAAGAAACTTGGTTACGAATGGTTTAGGAGTTCTCCGCAATGGGTACGTGCCCCATTGCGTAAAATTGGCGGTATTCATGTAAATACAAATAGCTTCTCCGATGCAGAAAGGCAAGCCATGGTAGCTGATTTAAAACAATTTACCTCAATGGCAAAAGTGCTGAACCCCGAAGAGGTAAAAGTATTTTTACCCACAGCTAATTTAAACCAGTATGCGTATATCCGCACCCTGGTAGAGTTGAAAAAGTTTATTCAGAAATAAAAAACCCTTTATGTAGCCAACTACTGATGATATTTTTCTATATCAGCAGTAGTTTTTATAGTATTCTACTAACCAACTCATTGTGGGTAACTCTTAATTTGTATCGAGATGGTTAGCTTTTAATCTTCTTATAGACCATTGAAAATTTTAATTTCCACAACTTTTATATTAAAAAACGGAGTGATGTCTCACCCGGTTTCTATTTGCCCAGCAGTTCTAAATAAATAGCGGTGAGTCTGTTTAAAATGGATTCTTTTGAATAATTAGCCGCAATAAATGCCGCGAATTTTTGGGCATAATTCTGTGCCATGGTATTGTTTTCCAGCAATTTTAGTATTCCTTTTGCTAATGCTTCGTAATTATGTGGCGGTACCACAATACCGTTAGCACCATCATCGAGCACCTCAGAACATTGGCCTACATTGGTACACACAACAGGCAGGCCAGCAAGGCCATATTCTATCAGGCTAAGTGGCATCCCTTCCGATTCGGAAGAAAGAACCCCAACAGCCGACTGTGATATATAATCAAACGGATTAATGGTGGCTCCTGTAAAAACAACCTTTTCTATAATACCTTCCTTTGCTACAAAAGCTCTTACTTCCGCTTCGTATTCATCACCCACACATACGCCCACACAGTAAAGTATAGCTGTAGGTATTTTTGCTAGCACCACTATAAAGGCCTTGAGCAGGTTTATATGGTCTTTTTGGGCACGCAGATTAGCAAGGCATACAATGCGGGTATTTTTTTCTCCTTTAAGCGTAAGTGGTTCGGGCGATTCTATACGAACCGAATAGTTTGGCAAGAAAGTTTGATTTTTAGCTTTTACATGTAGGTGCTTTATATTGCTTTTGTATAGTTGCTCATTTACTGCTATCGCAAAATCGAAGCCATAAGAAAATGAAATGTATGGGTAAAACCTTTTTCCAGAGGGTGGAAGCACCAATCCAAAATGGTCGTGCCACACCAACTTGTAGCGATGGAGCCATTTTATTAAAACAGGAAAGTACATGGAAGTGCTGTGGGCATGTACAATCTGTACTTGGTTGTCCTTAATAAACTTATGAAGCCGCCACATGGCCCAAACGTCCAGCTGCCTTTTTTTATTTAGATGAAAATATTTAACACCGGGTTTTATGCGGCTTAGCAATTCACCTTCGGTTCGGCCACATACCAAAAATGCTTCAAACCGTGGGTCATCGCTCAGGTCGTTAGCCATATTTACAGCCACGGATTCGGTACCGCCAAGTTTTAGGCTATCGGTAATAATTAACACTCGTATCTGATTCATATAGATAGGTATGTTTACAAAAAAGCGGAACGAAAAACAATAGTGTTTTCACGTTCCGCCTCTTAAATTACTTGTAGTTAAAATGTTACAATTGATTATTTTCTTTAGGAAAACACACTTTAGGTTTCCATGTTTTAGCTTCTTCAAAATCCATTATAGCGTAAGACCAAATAATGCAGAGATCACCAGGGGAAACCAGCCTAGCTGCGGCACCATTAAGGCATATATCACCTTTTCCACGTTCTCCGGGTATTACATAGGTTTCTAGGCGATTGCCATTGTCTATATCTACCACTATTACCTTTTCGTTTTCAATCAACCCTACTTCATCCA
>JAYUOV010000201.1:0-11540 GCA_043760535.1 Chitinophagaceae bacterium | reverse complement strand
ATCCTCGAATATACACATAATTCAATAGAAATGAGTTACTTATATATTATTAAATATAATACATTAATAATTTTTGGTTTTTAGAGATGCCCTAAACTAAACTGTATTACCATAATCCAATACTTTTACCCAATGTAGGTGTATTTATCATTTTGTTTTGCAGTAATTTAAAAGAAAAATATTGGTTTGAATACGATTAAATAGCACATGAAAGTAGAAACAATTTTCAAATTAAAATAAACAAATTGAATATGAAATAGTTTATTAAAGTATAATAATATAATAATAGGTTTATTTATAATGATAAAATATACAAATGAAAAAAGTAGTAATGCTGGGTGTATTAATTCTATTGAATTTATTTTCTATTTCTCAAAATGGTGATGGTACTGTAAAAGGCAAAGTAGATGACCCAAAAATGCAATGGTGGAAGGATGCTAAGTTTGGCATGTTTATTCACTGGGGAATTTATGCACAGGCTGCCTGTAAGTGGGATGAAAAAACAAATCATGGTGAGTGGATAATGAAGACGGCTTCAATTTCTAGAGCAAGCTATGTTGATTTAGCAAAACAATTTAATCCTGTAAAGTTTAATGCTGAAGATTGGGTAAAACTTGCCAAAGCCGCTGGACAAAAGTATATCGTAATCACCAGTAAGCATCACGACGGCTTTGCCATGTATCATTCAAAGGTTAGTAATCATAATATTGTAGATGCCACACCTTTCAAAAGAGATGTACTAAAGGAGTTGGCTGAAGCATGCAGAAAGTATGATATGAAATTGGGCTTCTATTATTCTCAGGCGCAAGATTGGTATCATCCCGGCGGTGCAGTTATGGGCAACAATGAATGGGATAGTACACATATTGGGAGCATGGCTGATTATATAGACCGCATTGCAGTGCCTCAAGTAAGAGAAATTTTAAACAATTATGGTGATGTGGCAGTATTGTGGTGGGATACTCCCGTAAACATGACAAAAGAAATGAGTGAGAAACTAGCTAACGAATTGAAGCTATTCCCTAACCTAATTTCTAATAATCGCTTAGGTGCAGGTATGGGAGGCGATTTGGAAACACCTGAACAATATATTCCTGCTACTGGTTTCCCCGGAAAAAATTGGGAAGTATGTATGACTATGAATGGCCATTGGGGTTACAATGCATTTGACGACACATGGAAAAGCACAAAAGAGCTATTGCACAAACTGATAGATATTACCAGCAAAGGTGGAAATTTTTTATTAAATGTAGGCCCCAATCAATACGGTATAATACCAGAAGTTTGTCAACAGAATTTAAAGGATATGGGTGAATGGCTTAATGTAAATGGCGAATCTATTTATGGAACAACAGCCAATCCGTTTCCCTACTTGTCTTTTGGCAGGGCAACCAGAAAAAATCAAATAATTTATTTACATGTATTTGACTGGCCAACCAATAAACTGCTCACTATCCCTTTTTCCAACAAAATAACGAAGGCTTATTTATTGGCTGATAAAACAAACAGTTTAAAAATATCTAATTCAGCCACAAGTAGTACAATCACAGTGCCAGCATTTTCGCCAGACAAGGCTTCATCAGTAATTGTTGTAGAATTCGAAGGAGAACCAAAGGTTTTACCAATACCCACTTTAAATAAGTTGGCTACTGCTTCTTCTTTTGATCCAACTACCCAATTAAAATCTTTAACCGACGGCGAACCATCTACTATATGGAAAGCAGCAAAGGGAAGTAAAACGGCAACGGTTGAATTTGATTTAGGAGCCCCATACAACATAGAGGCTTTAGCGTTAATAGAACCGTGGCATCCATGGTCTAATATTAAACAAGACCACGAATTGCAGTACTGGAAAGGAAATACATGGGAAAGAATTTTAAAATCTACCACCGATGGAACTGGCAGTACTGAACAATTCTCAACGGTGAAAGCTCAAAGATTCAGATTGATTTTACAAAATGTAAAAGAGAGTCCAAGCCTTTGTGAATTCATTTTGTACAGAGGTAAATAATACATTTATTTACTAGGCTTATAATCTATTGTGTCATAATAATAACTGTAATTTATATTTCCTTATTTGGTATTTATTTAATCAATTTTGCCTTAACCTGCAAACCATAAACAATATATACTTTAGATCTATATGTAATGATACAGAAAGTAACCCTATAAATGTGAGGGTGGTGCTACACTTTTTCAAAACGGAAAACATTATTGGCTTGGCGATTATAAAAAGGAAAACCCTTGTTTAAACCCAATAAATTTGGCAGTGTTAATATGCAAATGCATAATTAATATTAAGTTATGCCGAAAAAAAATTAATTGATTGGAAAATTGATTAACTTACTATGTATTTAAAGTAAAGAAAAAATGTATAATAAATTTATTGAAACGGTCGAAACTGTTGTATTACGAAAAAAATAATTATTTTTATTGTGGTTTCAGATATTTATATGTTTACCCGAGCTAATGTGGCTGTAGCCGATAAACAGTAAAATTTCTATACCTATATCGAAAGCATACGACCAAACGGAAAAATAAGCCGACAAGTGTCCTTTTTTTAGAGAACAAAATGGTAAGTCTTGTCAAATTTATTCTCAGAAAATAATACAACTAATAACGCTGGTTTTTAACCAAAGATTATTTAATAATGATAGGAACAGTTAAACGAATATTTACAGATAAATGATCCGAAGCACCTGCTGAGTAAAAGCCAAAAGGTAAAACCAACGCAAAAAATTCGGGACTCACTGGGTAGATTTCAAACGCTGCAAAGTCGTTAACGGATGTTTGTATTATGGGTAATTAGACTGAATGTTAAAAGCTATTCATTGGGCTAAATAGTGATATCCCATTTTTTGATCAGAGTACTTTTGTGTTACCGATGTAAGGAAATTTCGACTATTTTATCTTTATAGCTAAAATTTGGAATAAAGCCAATTTGTAAGATTCAAAGCATGTTTGTATGCCCATGTACTTATAATGATACTATAGTAATTGAGAGAAAAGTATTTTGAAGTTTAAAAAGCAATTGATGATTAATATAAAAAAATATAATATGAATCGTGTATTTCTAGTATCAATTATTTACATGTGTGGTTCTACAATTTTTGCACAAAATAGTAGTGCTAATTGGCCTATCCTAAAACATTACGACCAAAATCATTTACTCAATGTGGCTTTGCCTTTGGGTGGTATTGGTACCGGAACGGTATCGCTGGGTGGCCGAGGCGAATTACGAGACTGGCAAATCATGAACAGGCCCGGAATAAAGTTTAGTTCAACCCTAAAGGGAAACAATGCACCTTTTTTTTCGGTGTTTGTTAAGCCCAGGGGTAAGCCTGCCATTACTAAAGCATTATTAGGTCCTTTTCATCCAAGCGAATACCAACATTACGAGGGTCGTCCGGTTAACCAGCATGGAATGCCGCGTTTCTCAAATGCTTCTTTCGATGCAGCGTATCCTTTTGGGCAAGTAAATTTAAGCGACGATGTAATGCCCATTTCTGTGAAAATAAAAGGGTTCAATCCTTTAATCCCTGGAAACACTGCAGCATCAAGCATACCCATAGCAGTGCTTACATACGAAGTAAAAAATAATACGGATCAGCCGATGGAAGTAGCAGTATGCGGAACCATGCGCAACTTCATTGGCATGGACGGCAGCAAGAACAGAAAAGATTGGAAAGGTGATGTTATTCCTGTTGGTGCTAAAATGAATATTAATAGCTATCGGGAGAACAACCAACTGAAAGGTATTTATATGACCAGCGACAGTGTAGACAATACAGATGCAGCCTGGGGAACCATTGCGCTTACAACACCCGATCGTAATCAGGTTACTTATAGGCGCACATCAACTGCAAATAAATGGGAAAATGCCACTTTAGATTTTTGGGATGACTTTAGTGCCGATGGCTTGCTTACCGACAAAAACAAACTAGAGGACGATAACCCTATGGCATCACTTGCAGTTAAAAAAATGATACCAGCCAAATCAACACAAATTTTTACTTTTTATATAACATGGCATTTTCCCAATAGGCTAAATTGGAGCAACGATAGTAAACAAGTAATAGGAAATTATTACACCACTCAATATACAAATGCATGGGATGTAATTGAAAAGGAAGCACCCAAACTAGCCAACTACGAATCGCAATCTCTAAAATTCGTTAAGGCGTTTATGAGTTCATCCATACCAGAGGTAGTAAAAGAAGCTGCTTTGTTTAACCTTTCTACCCTGCGATCTCAAACCGTATTTCGTATTCCATCTGGCCAAATGCTTGGCTGGGAAGGTATTATGGACGAAATTGGATCCTGTGCAGGTAGTTGTACCCACGTTTGGAATTACGAGACAGCCACATCGTTTTTATTTGGCGATTTGGCTCGTACCATGCGTGATGTGGAGTTTACTTATGGCACTCGTGGTGATGGAAAATTACGTAACCGTGTAGAATTACCGCTAGAACTGAATGCTACTACGGACCATGTAGCTGCGGCCGATGGTCAAATGGGAACCATTATGCGATTTTACCGTGATTATATACTTTCGGGTGATCCTGAATTTTTGAAAAAATACTGGCCAAAAGTAAAAGCCGCCATGTCTTATGCATGGATAGAAAAAGGATGGGACAGCAATGCAGACGGTGTGCAGGAGGGAAAGCAGCACAATACTATGGATGTTGATTACTATGGCCCTAACCCTCAAATGCAATTCTGGTATTTTGGTGCATTAAAGGCTTGCTCCAAAATGGCCTTGGCCATAGGCGATATAGATTTTGCAAAAAAATGCGATGATATACATGTTAAAGGCAGTGCGTGGGTTGATAAAAATCTGTTTAATGGCTCTTATTACGAGCACAAAATTACCAGCCCACGAACTTTTGAATACCTTGATATGAGCGATCCAAAAGTAAAGATTCCTGATTATCAATTAGGCTCAGGCTGTTTGGTAGATCAGTTGGTAGGTCAGTATATGGCGCATGTGTGTGGGTTGGGGTATTTGGCAAAAAAGGAAAACGTGCAAACGGCATTAAAAACAGTGATGAAAAATAACTTTGTTCCCAGTTTCAATAATGTATTCAACAACATGCGTTCGTATGTAATGGATAAAGAGTCGGGTTTGATTATGGCAAGCTGGCCAAAAGGGCGTTTAAAAGTTCCGTTTCCATATTTTGCAGAATCTATGTCGGGTTTTGAATATGTAGCAGCCATTGGTATGCTGCAGGAAGGCCAAATTGAAAGTGGACTGAAATGTATCAAAGCCATTCGTGATCGTTTTGATGGTGAGAGGCGCAATCCGTTTGATGAGCCCGAATGCGGACACCATTATGCAAGAGCCATGGCTGCTTGGTCGGCACCCATCGCACTCAGCAAATTCAATTATAATGGCATAGAAAAGTCGATGACTTTTACCTCGGCACCTGGCACTTATTTTTGGAGCAACGGTGCCGCCTGGGGAACTTGTAAAGTAAAAAACAATACTGCTACGTTAGAGGTACTTTACGGCCAACTTACCCTAAACAAAATGGAATTGTCAGGAATTGGTTTTGAAAAATTGAACAATATAATATTGAACCCCGGTGAAAGTAAGAGTATTAATATAAAATAACTCTAAATATGATAAAAATAAAATATACGATTCTTCTTGTATTGATCACTTGTATGTTACAAGGTTGTAACTCTACTGCTACGCAAACTACGCTAGATAAAGGTGTGGCATGGAAGACTGAATTTCAGTCGCGGCTGTCGGCTTTCGGGCATCGTAATTGGATACTTATAGTAGATAAAGCATTTCCGATGCAAAATGGAGCTGGTATATCAGTTATCAATAGTAACGAAAAGTTATTGCCAGTATTAACTTACGCACTTCGTGAAATTGATAGTTCTAAGCATGTAAAGCCCATCATATATCAGGACACAGAATTAAATTTTATAACGGAGGCGCAATCAAAAGGGATAGAGGAGTTAAGAGAATCACTGAAGAAGGGATTTGGAAATAAAAAAGTACAGCAGATAATGCATGATTCGGTTTTTTTGAGAATAGACGAAGCAGCCAAATTATTCAACGTGTTGATTATTAAAACAAATGAAATTATTCCGTATAGCTCTGTTTTTTTTCAGTTGGATTGTGCTTACTGGAACGCAGAAAAAGAAGCTAGCCTTAGAGCCAGTATGATAAAAAAGTAATAACCCTTTCGCACCATTCATATCCCTGCTTCATTCACCTGTTTTTTTGAATGCGGTAAATAAAAACCTGAGTGCAAAATGAACGTTTTTTCTATTAATATTTTTTGGAGGATTCCTAGTTAAAAACATGTTTTGGTACGTTTGATATTGTTGTCTCAAAAAAATCAAATAAACCAATCGTTCCTACGGAACTTAAGCTCCCATGTATCATTAATTTACTACCTACGAAACGTCCCGAAGGGACGACTGGTAGGTAGTAGAATATAGTAAAGCTGGCAATTTCGTTCCGTAGGAACGTTTGGTGCCAGCTATAATTTTAAATACACCCATATGTTTTTCTACCGTTTAGGATTATTGTAAAGTAGGTATTTTGCCCACTCAAGCCACCCTTCGGTAAAGGCTTGCATGGCATTGGTTAAAGAGTCATTTTTTGGGATGGTATCATTATTTATGATGCTAAAAAGGCTTCCTTTTTTACCTTTTACGGGTTGCTGGTAAAAAATATTTTGAAAGGCTGTTCCAGCAAGCTGTTTACCATCATCAAAAATAAAAATGCGTTTGAGTTGGCCGCCGTCTTTTGCCAGCATGGCCGGGTCAAGAATATCTGTGCCAAATGTCGTATTGGTATACGGAATTCTACTTAGTCCGGCAATAGTGGGCAGTATATCCATCTGCGAACAGAGGAATGGAAGCCGCCTTGGCTCTAGCAATTTAGGGGCATAGAATAACAACGGCACATGCTGACAGGTAAGCCCTTGTTCTGTCCAGGTTTTCGGAAACATATCCAAAGCATTGCCACGAATACCATGGTCGCCTACAAAAATAAAAATGGTATTATCAAAATACTTTTCTTTTTGTGCAGCCTCAATAAATTTTTGATAACAAAAATCTGTGTAGCGGAATGCATTGAATTCATCTTCCGTTTCAAAACCATATTTAAATAGCGAATCTTTCGGTATTGAAAGCTTTTTGAAAGCAGCTCTATCCTCTTCCGGAATGGTATAAGGCCGGTGGTTATCTGCCGTTTGTATTACACTAAAAAATGGCTTTGTTTGCTTTGCCAATACCTTATTGGCTTCCAGAAAAACATTTTTATCGCTAATGCCCCACACATCTATTTTAGGTGCTTTATAATCTTCCTGCTCATATAGTTGAAGGCCGTCAATGTTATGTTTTAAAACCCCACGGATATTAGCCCAGCTTGCACTTCCGCCGATAAAGTACATTTTTTCGTAACCTTTAAAATCGTTGATAATGGTATGCTGACTGACAATCTCTGGGTTACGTGTGTTGGTGGTGGAGCCAATGGTAACATCCGGTATTCCGGTAATGGTAGCCCATACACCACGGGCAGTACCGTAGCAGGGTGTAAAGCATTTTTCAAAAAAAATACCGTTGTTACATAACGAATTAAAGAAAGGAGTGGGGTTTAGAGGATTGCCATACATAGAACTTTTGTATGCACTAAACGATTCGCAAATAACCAATATAATATTAGGCTTGTCAAAACTAAAACTATTCCTTGCAGCTATGTTTCGGGTAAAGTTTAAAGAATCTATATTGGGATTTTCCACACCGTAATAAGCAGCTAGTTCAGCATAATGCTGCTTAACTTTTTGCATATCTATTTTATTATCTTTAAAAGCCATAGTACTAGCAAATGACTGGAATGGATTCATGGCAAGACTTGCTTTATAATCGCTTCCTAAGTCCTGAGCATCGCTCCACCGCAACGGAAACTGGCCAATTTTGCCAAAGATGCCTGCAGCAAGCAAAAGAAAAAAAACAGCCGAAACCATAATTAAAGAGCTTCGTTTCTTAATTGTTGGCGTGGCTTTATTTATTGCGTTTAAGTTTTTCTTAAAAAGCCATCGCATTAATATTATAAATGCAAAAGCACCAATAATCCACTTAATAACAGGATAAGACTGCCAAACCATTGTGGTGGAAATGGCTGCATCTTTTATATAGCTCAGCACACTTGCATTAAGGCGTTGGTGTAAATAGGCGTAATGACCAATATCGGCCGTATATACAATCAGTATAATAAAGGCAAGAAAAATATAAATTGTATTCCAGAATTTGGCTGCCCAGGTCTTAATAAATGGATTTAAAAAAGGTAAACTGCTCAATATCCAGATGGTAAGTGAAGGAATGGCAATTACCCGAATGTCGAACCGTAAACCCATTAAAAATGCATCAAGAACATTTTCTCTGTTTGGATTTTTAAAAACAAAAAAGAAGGCCAATCTAAAAATGGTCATTAATAACAAAAGCAACAAGCCATTTTGCACAATCCATTTTACATTCTTCGAAACGTATTTCATGCAGTAAAAGTAATAGCTAAAATGCAGCCATAGATTTTGAGTAAGAAAGGCTCACTAAAAAAAGTTTCAACTTTTTTTTAAATGAGGTTTTTTGAAAACCCGATTCCCCTATTTTTGCAATCCTAAATATTTTATGTTTATATCTAACTCCATAAAATTTTGGATCGGTAGTTCAGTTGGTTAGAATGCCGCCCTGTCACGGCGGAGGTCGCGGGTTCGAGTCCCGTCCGGTCCGCAAAAAAAGGTCTCAACTAAAGTTGAGACCTTTTTTGTTTCTTGTTATCTAATCCATTCCAAATGAGCAATTTCAATAATAAAATAGTGTGGATTACAGGAGCTTCTTCCGGCATTGGTGAGTCATTGGCTTATGCATTTGCTAAAAGAGGAGCGAAGCTTATTCTCTCTGCAAGAAGAATAGAAGAATTAGAAAGGGTAAAAGCTAATTGCTACCAACCGGAAATGGTGGACATTTTACCCATGGATCTTAGTAAAGTGGACGAGCTTGCTGCTAAAGTGGAGTGGGTAATAGCTAAAAATTGTAAAATAGATATACTTGTAAATAACGGCGGCATATCGCAACGCAGCGAAGCAAAGGATACAGAGCTGCAGGTGTACAGAGATATAATGGAAGTAAATTTTTTTGGCACCATCCAGCTTTCTAACCTGGTGATGAAACATTTTTTAGAAAGAAATGAAGGGCAGTTTGTAATTCTCAGCAGTATTACCGGCATCGTTGGGCTGCCTTTAAGAACGGCATATACAGCTTCCAAACATGCTATTGAAGGTTTTTATAAATCGCTGCGAACGGAAATATGGAAAACAAAACTGCGTGTTTTAATGATAAGGCCAGCATCAATCAAAACAAGTATTGCCAAAAATGCTTTAACCGGCGATGGTGCAAAATTTAATAAAGCCGATGGGGTAATAGATAAGGGCATTAGCCCTGAAAGCCTAGCTGAATCGATCATTTCAGCTATTGAGAAAAATAAAAAAATATTATTAGCAGGGCCAAAAGACCAGCAATTTATTATCAGGTTACATCGGTTTTTCCCCGGACTTGTATATAATATCTTAAAGAAAATAAAGCCCTGAGTAGATTTGATTTTGGCCTGTTTTACTAAGAATCTGAATGCCCCCTTACATTTCTGAGCTGAATCTGGCGTTTTAATATTTCTTGGTTTTAAATTTTTACATTGACCACGAATTTTACCATTGAATTATTGGGTGTTCCAACCGACAACGTTATTGGTGCTTTACTTTCAAAAGCTTTTAGTAGGTTAAAATGCAAGTGTAAATAGGCGTTTACCAAAACAGCAGCTTATTACGATTAGGCTCTTGTAGTTTTTTTGATATGCTTACTTACTGTGTTGCTTTTGATCTGGCCATTGATTTTTTTTACAATAATGGCCCAGTTTTGTTTTTATCTATTTCATTCGAAACTTTTCATCGATACTCCATATTTCCGCCAATTATTTCAACACATCTAACCTTCTTCCAAACGTTTTTTAACAATGTGGGTAATTTATTACCAACAGCTAACTGCAAAGCTGCCAACTGTACCCTCTTACCCTTATTTTTGTTTTCACAAATTTTCATCATGCAATTATCATCTCTTCTCGACCGTTTCAACGAACCCGAAACACTTCGCATGGCCAAACTAGGCCGTGAACTTCGTGCACAGGGTCACGACCTTACAGACATGAGTCTTGGCGAACCCGATTTTGATACGCCTGAACATGTAAAAGCAGCAGCTGTTAAAGCCGTACAAGAAAACTTTAGTCATTATACCCCCGTAGCCGGTTACCTCGATTTGAGAGAGGCCGTTTGCACAAAGCTAAAACGAGACAACAACCTTGATTACAAACCTGAAAATATTATAATCAGTACCGGTGCCAAGCAAAGCATAGCCAATTTAATTATGGCTGTGGTAGATAAGGGCGACGAAGTAATTATACCAACACCATTTTGGGTAACCTATAGCGAAATAGTGAAATTGGTACAAGGCGTACCTGTAATAGTTACGACCAAAATAGAAAATAAGTATAAAATAACGGCCGCCGAACTAGAGGCTTCCATTACCCCTCGTACTAAATTGTTCATGTTCTCTTCGCCTTGTAACCCCTCGGGTTCTGTTTATAACAAAACAGAATTGGCGGCTTTAGCGGAAGTGTTTCGTAAAAATCCGGGTATCGTTATTATGAGCGATGAGATATACGAGTACATTAATTATACCGAAGACGGACACCAAAGCATTGCCCAATTCGACGACCTTAAAGACCGTATAGCCATTATAAACGGCCTAAGTAAAGGCTACGCCATGACTGGCTACCGCCTCGGATACCTGGCCGGAAGTGCCGAACTGGTAAAAGGTTGCGAAAAAATACAAGGCCAAATGACAAGTGGTGCCACAGCCGTTACCCAACGAGCTGCTATTGTGGCGCTTACCGGCGATCAAAAGCCCACACAGAATATGGTGCATCAGTTTGTACAACGCCGCAAACGCATTCTTGAATTGTTAAAAGAAATACCCAATATTGAGTGCGCCGAACCTGATGGTGCTTTTTACGTATTCCCGGTAATTAGTGCATATTTTGGCAAAAGTGATGGTGATGATGTTATAAAAGATGCCGATGATTTTTGCATGTATTTGCTGAATAAAGCCCATTTAAGCACTGTTACCGGCCGTGCCTTTGGTGATACTAGCTGCATCCGAATTTCTTTTGCCAATAGCTTGGAAAATATTGAAAAAGGAATGGCTAAGATGAAAAAAGCACTTGCCGCATTGAAATAATTTGTAGGAACAGGCCTCGAGGCGTGTTGCTACAAAGGATGTTTTTATCCATTTTGAACAAAACCATTACCTTCCGAAAAATTCGAAGTATGATTAATGATGCAATTGCCAAGTTTTTAGAAGATAAACATCTGGCTATCAACAGTGTAAAAATTGATTTTAAAAAACGTAATGCACTAGTAGGTATGTTTTTAAAATCCAATGACTATGAAGACCTGAAGTCTAAAAAT
>JAYUOV010000200.1:0-3984 GCA_043760535.1 Chitinophagaceae bacterium | reverse complement strand
ACTTCTTCCGCTTTATATTGTATGTCAAAACCATCGTTGATTTCAATTTCATGCAGCACATCCATATAGCGGTTCAGTAGCTTTTCATCTTCTTTTGTTTCCAGTAATTTTTCCAGTTCCGCCTGTTCCCTTTGTAGCGCCATCACTTTCTCAAACGCTTCCATAGCTACTTCGGTAATGCTGCTATTGGTATCAAAGCTTAGCAAATCCTGGTGTAGATAACCGATTGTGGTGTCACGGCTTTTTTCCACCGAACCCACACTTGGGCTGTACTGGCCCACCAATACTTTTAAAAGCGTAGATTTTCCGGTTCCGTTATATCCAATTAATCCAATACGTTCCCCTGGGTTTAGGTGCCAGGTTGCGCCTTCCACTATGGTACGGGCACCAAATTCAAACGTCACATTATTCATTCCTAACAGCATAATCTTATGGTATTTTCTTTGCCCGCTGGGCAATATTTGTATGTAAAAGTTGGTGCGAAACTAAGTATCGGCAACCAGTTACAAATCAATAAAAATTGGGAAGCTGTTTTTAAGGATTTTATAGCACAAAAGCACATGTATGTTGGGTAAAGGAAATTGCCATTTTTCAACATAAAAGAACATTTTACAACTGCTTGAATGTAAGTCACGGCTCACCACTCAATACTCACTGCTTCACTTCACTATATTTGCCCCCATGATTTACCGTAGCAAAGCACCTTTACGTATAGGCCTGGCCGGTGGCGGAACCGATGTAAGTCCCTACAGCGAGGAGTACGGCGGCGCCATTATGAATGCCACCATCAACCTCTATGCCCATGCATCCATAGAGCCGATTGCAGAAAATGGTATCATCCTCGATTCCAAAGATCAGCAAATAGAACTGCGGTACGACTGGACTAACCAACTTCCCACTGATGGTACTTTAGATCTGCTGAAAGGTGTGTACAATCGCATCCAAAAAGATTACGGCGTACCGATGACGCCTTTTAAACTCAGCACTTTTGTGGATGCTCCGGCAGGTAGCGGCCTTGGCACAAGCAGCACATTGGTGGTAGCCATTATTGGTGCTTTTGTGGAGATGCTAAAACTGCCACTCGGAGATTATGATATTGCCCATTATGCCTATCAAATAGAAAGGGAAGATTTGCAATTGGCAGGTGGCAAACAAGACCAATACGCAGCCACTTTTGGCGGCATGAATTTCATGGAATTTTTAAAAGATGATAACGTAATTGTAAACCCGTTACGCATCCGCAGCGAATACCTGCATGAGCTGGAACACAATCTGGTACTGTATTTTACCAGCACCAGCCGCGAAAGTGCCACCATTATAAAAGAGCAGCAAAAGAACGTAACCAATAAAAATACCGGCAGTATAGAAGCCATGCACCAGCTTAAAGAGCAGGCCCGGATGATGAAGGAAGCCCTACTGAAAGGCCGCCTGCATGAGATTGGCGAAATACTCGATTTTGGCTTTCAGCAAAAGCGTTTGATGGCGGCCAATATTAGCAACCAAAGTATAGAAGATATTTACAATGCCGCCAAAGCAGCAGGAGCAAGTGGCGGCAAAATAAGCGGAGCAGGTGGCGGCGGTTTTATGTTTTTTTATTGCCCGGCCAATACCCGTTATAGCGTTATTAATGCTTTAAATAAATTTGGCGGCGAGGTGCGGAATTTTTCGTTTACCAAGCATGGGTTGACCAGTTGGAGTGTTTAGTTAATTGGTTGATTAGATGATTGGTTAATTCGTTTGGAGATTATTTATTAGCCAGGCGAAAGCCGTTCCCTGATTGAGCGACATTGGCGAACGTCGTAAATCCCGAAGCATTACGGGACTCCATTCATCTAATTGCTACTATTAAACCAATCAAAAACCCTGCTCTTTTGATACCATTTATCGGTTATAGTAAGGCGCCAGCATGGCGTCTCTACAAAACACAAAACACAAAACACAAAACACAAAACACAAAACACAAAACACAAAACACAAAACACAAAACACAAAACATAAATCACAAATCACAAATCACAAATCACAAATCAAATTTCATGGAAAAAATTAAAGCCATTGTCCAATCATCAATAAACGTAAAGCAGCAATTGCTGGAAAGCGAATATTTTGTGGCCTTAATAGAATCTGTTTCGCAACTGATTACAACCCAGCTTAGAGCTGGTAATAAAGTATTGTTCTGCGGCAATGGCGGCAGTGCTGCCGATGCACAGCATTTGGCTGCAGAGTTTAGTGGCCGGTTTTATGTAGATCGTCCTGCCTTGCCAGCCGAGGCTTTGCATTGCAACACATCTTATTTAACAGCTGTGGCAAACGATTACAGCTACGATGTTATTTATAGCCGCCTGCTACAAGGCATTGGCAAGCCGGGTGATGTATTGATTGGCATGAGTACTTCCGGAAACTCTAAAAACATTGTAGCTGCCATGGAAACAGCAAGGCAAAAAAATATCATCACCATTGGTATGACTGGCGAAACGGGCGGGCTTATGAAAGACCTGAGCGACCATCTGTTTAATGTGTCATCTACCGATACACCACGTATTCAAGAAGCCCACATGCTTATAGGCCATATCATTTGCCAGTTGGTGGAGGAGTATTACTTCAATTAAGGTTTCAGTTTACATAGTGCAGCATATTTGGGAATAGGCTGTATGTACTACAATTAAGTTTGCCAGTTGTGGTAAACATTTTATTTAGGTGGCTTTAACCTAAAAAAAACTAACTTTTATTGTAGTAAACCTAACTGAACCTAAAGCGTTTTTTTTAAGTAAAGGGCTCGAATGATACATCCCAAATGTCAAACCAACATTTCACCTTACTTTGCAACTCTTTTAAAGTTGCGTAATGATAGACCTTTCGACATTTGACTCAGACGGAGTAGGTAACCCAAATAACAATATTTTTGGATTACCATTTACAGAAGAAGAATCCCGGTTAATAATTGTACCCGTTCCGTGGGAAGTAACAGTAAGTTACGGCGGTGGTACAGCCCGTTCTCCGGAGCATGTATTTAAAGCCTCATTACAGGTAGATCTTTTTGATTCTGATGTTCCGGATGGGTGGAAGCAGGGATTTTATATGCGGCCTATTGATAAAAAAATACTGCTGAAAAGCGATTACCTGCGTAAGGAAGCCGAACTCTACATTGATTTTATTTCGAAAGATGAAAGTGTACAGGGCAACAAGTTTATGTGCAAAAGCTTGAAGGATATTAATGAAGGCAGCAAATTTCTCAACAACTGGGTTTACGAACAAACGATAGCACTTTTAAAACAAGGTAAACTGGTGGCACTGCTCGGCGGCGACCATAGTACACCACTAGGTTTTTTTAAGGCCATAGCAGAAACCCATGGCGAATTTGGCATTTTACAAATAGATGCCCATTGCGACCTAAGGGTGGCATACGAAGATTTTAACTACAGCCATGCCAGCATTATGTATAATGCACTTACCGAAATACCCGAAATAAAACGACTGGTACAAGTGGGTATTAGGGATTATGGAAAAACAGAATGGGATATGATTTGTGGTAGCAATTACCGCATCATTACCTACTTCGACAGAGAAATAAAAAGCCGCCAGTACGAAGGCGAAATGTGGAAACAGATTTGCGATGAAATAGTAAGCAAGCTGCCACAAAAAGTTTATATCAGTTTCGATATAGATGGCCTCGACCCTAAACTTTGCCCTAATACCGGAACACCCGTACAAGGCGGATTAGAAACCGAACAGGTAAATTATTTATTTAGAAAAGTGCTGCAAAGCGGCCGCCAGCTTATTGGTTTCGATCTTAATGAAGTGGGCGTGGGCGAAAACGATTGGGATGCCAATGTGGGTGCAAGAGAATTGTTTAAACTTTGTAACTTATTGGTGGCTTCTAACGAAACAACAAAACCAGTTACGGAAATGAAATTATTGTAGTATTTTTTAATTGATTAAAGATGCCTACAAATCAAAAGGTGTAGCTGCTTCGCTGTTTCTAAA